>NZ_NFKD01000031.1:0-48946 GCF_002160215.1 Bacteroides sp. An19
TTTTGTATTGCCGGATGACCCGAAGCCCGGCTTCCACCGCCTTCCTCCGCCCTTTCCGCTACGCTCCAAGGACGGAGGAAGGCGGTGGAGGAGTTGCACTTCTAACTTGACGGTGGGCGATTATGACAGAAAGAGAACAACTTGCCGAAGAAATAGAAGGCTTAGGCGATGGATTGACAATCGGAGGTTTCACCATAACATACCCGAACGAAGTTAGCTTGCGCAAATACTGCGTAGAAAAAATCATCAGTACCGGCCTCCTTAGCCATGACATAAAAGAAACCGTACGCCGTGCGGACATACTGTTCAGATACATCTCCAACGGAGAAACAGATACAAAATAAAAACCATACTGTCTTATGAAATTCAAGAACCCGTTCACCATCGATGATTTGCGCACATTGGCCATTTTTCTTTTATCATTGGCAGTCATCCTGTTGTCTCTACAGATTGTCAGCATGAAGCGACAGCTGCAAGAGCTGCTACAGTTGCTACAGTGATTTCCACAATCCATTTCCAGTTCTGCCGGAAAAAAACCGTATTCTTTCCTGCTTTACGTTGCGGGGCTGACGATTCCTGCCTTCTTTTTTCCATCACGAACTTCGTGCCCGCTTCAGTTATCGATAAATGGGGATGGTTTCCGTAGGCATAATTGTCTTCTTCAACATATCCGGAAGCAACCAACATGCGGCGTAACCGATGTACCCGTTCACTTTCCAATGATACATTGCAGTTCTCTTTCAGCATTACGCCAATATCGTCACATCCTCCGGTTTCGAAAATGTAGTCTAATATATAGTTAAATAAATATTCATCATTCATTGTACATAAAAGGGCGAACCCCTCTCCAACGCGTGCCCAAAGGTTCGACGATTTACCTTAACCCGATTGGCTACGGGTTACGCGTTGAAAAGGGGTTCATGTTCGTTCGTTGATTGATTGGGCACCGCAAATGTAAGCAAAATCCGGCAAACGCGCAATTTCCGGGCGTTTTTCCTTTCTGTTACAAAACTTTATGCTATCTTTGCCCGTGGCGGGAGGAAACAAGAAGCTCCCGCTTTTTTTTATGACCCTTTTCGAAATACTGGAGTTCAACCGCGAACTCATCGCCAAGCTCGTTGCCGCCGGCGTAAAGGCGGACGACTGCAAATACATCGACCTTTACATCGAATATACGTCCATGCGCCGGCGAGGCGAGAAGGTGACCTACGCCGTGACCGTACTTGCCGTGAAATACCGCATCTCCGAGCGCAAGGTGTACGCCCTGCTGAAACGCTTCGCCGCCGACTGCACGCGCCGTGCAGCGGAATGAGCGCACGCCGGTGTACGGATTCCTCCCCTTAGCCTTACCTTTGCACCCGGCCGGAGCAATGGTGCTGCGGCGCAACCTTTAAAACCTTACAATCTATGATCAACTATTCTGTATCCTTGCAGGCGAACCCTGCCAACGAGTCGGCGCCCGAAAAGGCGTATGCAAAACCCCAGATGAGTGAATTGATGACGTTCAACAAGTTCGTGCGCCACATCGCGAACCACAACGGCGTGTACTCGCGCGGCACCGTGAAGGGTGTCATCTCGGACATGTGCGAATGCCTCGTGGAGATGCTCCTCGAAGGAAAGAAGGTGCAGCTGGGCGACCTGGGCGACTTCTGGATTACGCTCTCGTCGGAGGGCGCGGAAACGCTGGAAGCCTTCACCGCCCAGAACATCAAGGCGGTGAACATCCGTTTCACGCCGGGAGCCGACTTTGAGAACCTCGCCTCGCAAGCCGTGTTCAACCCCGTGAGCAGCCGTGCCGCCCAAGCCGCCACGCTGAAAGCCGAAAAGGCGGGCGAGGCGACGGTAGACCTGGAAGCGGCAAAACGGAAAGCACAAACGCAGACGGGCGCGTAGGCGATTGACGACAACCGGAAAGAGGCTCGTCCCTTTATGGGGACGGGCTTTTTTTATGCCCTTACGGGCGGAAACGCAGCGCGCTGCGAAGGCAGTTTCATAGCGGTGAAACTGCGGATGTACCGCTATGTATCGGGCTGATCAGCGCGCTGCGTGCGGCGGCATTCCGCGCTTCCTCCCCGTCTGCCAGGCGGAGTGCGCCTGCGGAACAGGGCGGTTTTCCGGGCAAAACGGCACAACGGGAAGCAAGAAACCGATGAATATCAGAAAGAAAACCTTCTGTTGTCGCTTTAAAAGCGGCAACAAGCATCTCCGAAGCCCGAGCCGCGCCGTCGGGGGATTGCGATTGCAAGCCGTCGACCAGTTCGGAAATATGACGAAATATCGTTACAAACAGCCAAAAGCCCGACCATCCATCACGGACAGCCGGGCTGAACAAAAACATGGAAAGAAAGCTGTGCTATTACAAGTAGGCTGCCCCGCTCACCTTGCTGCGGCTCTGCCACATACGCACCACTTCGGGGCGCAGCACGAAATACTTCAGCGCGTCGGTCAGGTTGGTACTCTCACGGGGCAGGCGGTGTACGGGCAGCTTGTCGCCGGTCTTCTCCTTGACTATCTGCGTGGTGTTGTCGCGCTCGTTCACCTTCGCCTTGGTGCGGGTCACCTCCATCTCGCTCTTCAGGTTGGGGCAGTTGTGCTGGTCGATGAGCAGGGTGTAGAGCTGGCGGGCGAGGTTGCCCGGCAGCAGGTCCATGAAGAACCGGTACTCGAGGTTGCTCGATATGTTGCCTTGCCCCAACGACATGAGCTGCACCGTCCAGCCCGTGCGCCTCCCTTCGGCATCGGTCTCGATGGCTTTCTTTATCTGGCTTGCCATGTCGGTGCTGACACGCTTGTAGTTGTTCATCGAGCGGTCGTAGTAGAGCTTGAGCAGCTTGCGGCGGTGGGGCTTGAAGTAAGCCAGGAACTTGTCTGCCAGGTCGCGCACGTTCTGCGGGGGCAGGGTGTACAGCTCCTTGAGGATGCGCATCACGCGTCCCGCCTGCTGCCCGAACACCATGCTGAGCATGTTGCCGGCGTCCATGCCTGCCTCCAGCGGACGCCCCGGGTCGAGGTAGCGCAGCACGGTGCAGTCCTGCTCCCAGCCGAAGGGGTGCTGCTCGATGACGTCGTTCAGGAACCCGTCGGCATAGAAGTTCTTCATCGAGAGGTTGCAGTAGAACATCTGCGAGGCTTCGAGCTTGGGGATGACCGAGAGGATGTTGCATGCCGCGCCCTCCAGCCCTTCGGCAAACTCGTCGTTGAACCAGTCTTCGCCCAGGATGTCCACGTTGACATACGAGGACGAGATGAAGAAGAACGACACGCCGCGGCGGGTCTTCACCCACCGCCGTTCCCACCGCTCCATGGTGCGCCGTGCCAGCATCATCTGGCGTTCGGCATCCGCCAGGGCGGGGCGCACGGCAGGGTCGGTGCGCGCGTCCGCCTTCAGGCTGTTGTATTCCTGAAGCCGTGACAGGTATTCGCGCTTGGTGTCGTTGTAGACGAAGCCGGCACGGAGGGCGAGCAGGATGCGCTGCTTGTCGTTCTGCCGGGCGAGCTTCAATATCCAGTCGTACTCGCCCAGGTGGTTGGGGTTGGGCATGTCGGTGGTGAGCGTGCGGCTGCGGTACCACACCGAGTCGCCGTACTTCACCCGGAAGCCGCGCACCGCCTTCAGCAGGTTGGTGAACTTCTCTTCGGGGAAATACTTCACCTCGTCGCCGAACACGCCCACGTAGGAGCGTCCCGCGCCGATTGCTGCACGGTCGAGCGAGATGAAGGTGAAGTTGAACCCGGTATAGAACACCATGGTGTTGCGCCAGTCGGTGCAGACGTTGTACATGCGCTGCTTCCACTCGCGCGGCGGCTCGCGGTTGATGACGAAGTGCACGTCGGGCATCCATCCCAGCAGCGAAAGCCCGTCGATGAGCGAGGGGATGACGTTCTTGTGCAGGTCGCTGTAGGTGTCCGCCACCCATGCGAAGGGTGCTCCGGGGCAGTCGTGCGCCACCTCCTGCACCCGTTCCGCCAATACCTGCACCGTCTTGGCACTGGCACGCCCGGCAATCCAGTACAGGCTCCAGGGCTGCATCACGGCGATGAGCTGCGCCATCCAGTTGGCATAGCGCACCTCTACGTCATTCGTAATCCTTAGTTTTCTCTTGCGTGTCATCGAGCATTTCTTCAAAATTAATGTCTTCTATGTTGGCATCCCGGCGCAGGCGCACCTTCTCGCCTTCGGGCAAGTCCTGCATCTGGTCGATCTGCCGTGCCAGGTTCTGGCGGTTTGCCGCCGGAAGCCCTACCGATTCGGGGCTGAGGTCGTACACCTTGAAGTGTTTTTCGTCCACCTGCTTCAGTTTCACGGGGTCGGGCTTGTCGAGCTGCTTCACCTTGGCGGCCTGCACCAGCAGGTTGCCGTACACCTCCATGTCTTTTGCCGAGGTGGCGTTCTGCAGCACGGCGAGGGCTGCCTTCTGCAGGTTGTCGAAGAGGATGCTGCGGTAGGCGTCGTTTTCCACCGTGTCGTTCAGGTAGAACAGATTGAGGGCTTCGGCGTACATCTGCCGCGCCCTGCCCCGCTCCACGCAGAACGGCTTGTGCATCAGGAAGGCTATGGCATTGTCCTTGCCGTACTTGCGGTGGATGCCCACCAAGGCGTAAAGGGCATTGTAGTAGTCCAGTTCTTCGGCGGTCAGCTCCAGGGTGCAGCCGCTGGCAAGGTAGTCTTGTAGGGTTTCGTAGTGGGATTTTTCGAACATACTTAGAAAGGAAGAATTAAAGTCAGCCTATATCATCAAAGAATATCTTGTTGATGCTGTTTTTATAACCTATCGATTTGCGGAACTTGTCAAACCGCTGTGCCTGTGTCACGTTCTCTCCGGTCTGTGCAGCGGCGGACATTGATAGCCCCTCTTTGGCTTGCTGGAGCAGCTGCCCCCGGTCGTAGTGGTACTTCAGCGGACTGCCTATGAGGTGGAAGTACCACAGGAAGTCTTTCTGCGGTATCTTGTAGTACATGGCAATCTGTTCGGGGCGGTAGCCGATGCCGGCGAGACGTTCGTATTCGTCAATGTCAATGCGCGACATCCATTCGGGACTGTCATGCCAGCGGTCGTATCCGGTCACTTCTGAATTCATAGACTTTTTTGTTTTTAAGGAATACATATTGCTCTATCATCGCATTCTCACCGTAGTTGCCTGACCCTTCGACGACGAAATACCCTTGCGGAGTATCGATGCAAGCCACCTTTTTGTGGCTCCATGACCATGTAAGGGTAATTACACCTTTATGGTTTAAATCAACCAATCGGGCAAACACCTTCGGCATACGGAACTTGAGTGTCTCGGAAACGTGCAGGTGGATGTCGCCCAACATGCCTCTGTCACGCCAGCGCAACAAGGCATTGATGATTCTTTCGTTGGTGGAATAGGTCGCAATGTATAACCGGTTGATATGGCCTGTCTGCCTGATCAGGTAAACGATAAAGGTAAATGCGGTAAAACTCTTCTGCGTCTCGATAAAGAATATCTCGTTTTCTTCAGGAAGCCGACCGCACAGTTCACGCAGACTGTCAAGTTTAAACGTGAGTAAGGACTCAAACCTCTGTGAATAGAAGCAAGAGTCCATCATCTCACGTTTTAATTCATCCAACGAAAAGTAATACCCCATATCAATACGAATTTTCATTCCAACAGTCTCAGGATGTCTGCCCGTTCTTTCTCATAGCCTGCCAGCCGTTCGCGGCGCACGGCGTCGAGGTGGGGCTTGTCACCCTTTGCCAGTTCGCTTTTCACGCGCCAGATGTTCATCTCCACCTGCCGCAGCCGTGTCATCAGCTTCTTGACCGGCATGTTCACCAGCTTTTTGCGGCGGCGGAACTCGGCGAAGGCGGGATGCTTGCCCAACAGCGAGCCGTGTTCTTGGTACCACGTTAGCTCTTGCCAGATAAGGCGGTTGTCGATGTAGTTGTCTACCAGCTCGCCTGCCGTCTCGGCGCATTCCGCCAGTCCGGCACATCCGCGCAGCTTCTGATGCAGGCGGACGTAAGCCCGGTACTTGGTGAACTTGCGGCTGGCAAGGGCTTCCAGCTCCATGGGGCATCCGGGCTTGTCGAGAAACGGGAACTCGTCGCGGAAGCTCAGGCTTTTTTCTGCGGCATCCGCTCTTCATAGCTCGCAGGGCGACTTGTCGGGAAAGCGTTTCTCCAGGAACTTCTCCAGCCACGGGCTGTAACCGCTTCGGGCATTGTTCATGAACACCTTGTTCTGTAACAGCCGCTCCACGTACTTCTCATCGGGCGCCTTGCTTACCACCGGCAGCAGGAAGGGATCGGTCTTCCAGTCCAGACGGACGGGGTGCACCGTGTTGCACTGGTTGAAGTAAAGCGAGGTGAAGAGCGTGCCTTCCGTGGCTTTGGGGTCATCGGCAGGCAGGAACGCCGCCAGCCGTTCCTTCTCAAACCATAGGGGCGTATGGGTGCCGTAGTTCAGCGCAGGCAAGCCCGATTCGGCGAGCAGTTCCATCGTGTGGCGCATTGCGGCACGGTAGTGCCCGCTGTAGGATTCGGGGCGGAGCGGTCCCAGTACCTTGGGAATACGGATGTGCTCCAGCCCGACGGGGTTCATCAGGTAGATGTCGTCGTTGGTCCAGATGAAGCCGCCGGTCACTTCCGGGTTCTCCTGTGCCGTCCACAGCTTGTGCAGGGTGTCCACGCTGGGGATGTCCGAGCAGCGGGGGCACTCGATGAGGGTCAGGTTCTCGCCGTCCATCCATTCTTCGGCATCGCCGATAATGACGATGCGGAAGGGAAAGCGCGCGTTCTGGTACCACGAGCGCAAGGCGAAGAGCAGCTCGTTGCCCTGCGCATATTCCTTGCAATACGGAATGACCACCGAGACGCATGCGGTCCCGGCGGTCTTCTTATCAAAGCCATCCTGCACCGGTGCGGCTGGCAGGGGTGCAGGGTTCTCTACAGGTTTCATCTTGTCCGTCATACTCCTCCTCCTTGTGACGACCCTGTACCGGTCAGTCCGAGAATGGTGTTGATTTCTTCATCGTCGGTCACAGGGATGAGCGACTTGGCAATCACGCCCAGCGTGTCTCCCCGCAGGGTGGAAGCCATGTTGATGGTGGTCTTGTTCGCCTCGTTGTTGTCCTGCCCTTCGGCGGTGCTGATGCTCAGCGGGGTGCAGGGCGTTCCGGCAATCTTGCAGTCTTCGCCCGCGCAGTTGATGACAATCGCGCCGAGGTTTTCGTTGACGTTGTTGTTGAGGAACTCTTTGAACTCGACTTCCGAACCCGGATGCTCGAAGTCCACGTGGTGGATAAATCCGCGTGCATCGGGGTCTCCCTCCGCGGTGTCGTAGATGTTGATGGTGCTCTGCGTGGTGTACACGGCAATGGGTTTCTTGCTCTCGGCGAAGGAGAAGGCGGTCACGCGCACGCCCTTCGCGTCTTTGGTAAAGGTTGCCACGTCGTCCCAGCGGAAGAGCACGATGTATCCTTTTTTGCCTGTAGCCCGTCCGGCATTGTTGCTCTTGCGGGGCACAGATATGAATGCGTATTCGTCTGCCATAATAATGAAGAATTAATAATTAAGAATGAAGAATTGACAATGAACCATGCGGCATCGCAATTGTCCATTGTCCATTGTTTACACGCCGCCTCCCTGCGAAGATTCCGGTTCTTCTTCCTCTTCGGGCGGGATGTAGGCGAAGATGGCTTCGGCGAGCCAGAAACCGCAGGCTTCCCACCATTCTGCCATGATGTCGACGTTGTAGTGGTTGGTCTCCATGCGGATGCTGGTGCGTTGCGGGTCTTTGGACATGAGGTGCTTGAAGTTCTCCTTCGGGGTGATGAAGAACACGCCGGTACCACGCATGCCTTCGAGCGGGGCGAAGGTGAAGTTGGTGAAATCAATCTTCACTTTCTCGCCGTCCTGGTTCTTCAGCCACGGGTATTTCTCGCGGTAGGCACGGCTGTAGCGGATGACCAGATCCGGGTCTGCGTGCACGAACATCGTCTTGTTGCGGTACAGGGGTTTCACCTGGTCCACCGCCTGGTCTATCTGCGACAGCAGCGTTTTGCCATCCGTGCTCAGCGTCGTGTCATCGAGCAGCCAGGTTACCTTGTCATTCTCAGCGGTCTTCAACGCCTTCAACTGCGTCACATAGCCGTCCATACAGTCCAGGGCCGCGCTGGCAGTGCCGCCGTCCTGGCTGACCGAGTTCTCTTTGTACACGCCGACGGCCAATGCCTGTTCGCGTTCCTCGGCCAGCTTCGGGAAGATGAGCTGGTAGAGGATGTAGCGGACGATGGGCATGTCCTTCGGGTCGAGGTTCTCGTCGTAGAGGTATCCCAGGATGTCCTCCATGATGTCGGAGGGCTTGATCTGCACGTTGATTTTGCACTTGAAGTTCTTGATGGTGAGCGGCGTGAAGGTGCTCTTCGACTTGGGTGTCCAGTAGGGCACGAACTGTTGCAGCACGCTGTCGATGGCCGCCTGCTGTGCACGCACCTCGGTCTTGTCCGTCATGATGGTGCTCATGTAGCGGATGGATTCGGTAGTGCCCATCAGGTCCTTGATGATCTGCAGGCGTTCGCTGCTGACGTACTTGCCGAACTCTTTCTGAAGCTCGGTGGTGTCGATGGTGGTGTTGCCGCTGTAGGCAGCCCCCTTGAATGCCGCATCGAGCCACTGGTTATGCGCCAGGCTCATGTCGGGCTTGAATTTCTTTGCCATACCTTTATCATTATCTCCCGTCACCTGTTCGCCGGCATCGGCTGCAGGCTCTTTACTCAGGCGTTCGATGGTCTTGTCCCGCTCTTCGAGAAGGGCTTTCATCTGCTTTTCGGATTCCTGGAGTGCCTTGATGCGCTCCATCAGGCGGACGTTGCTCTCGCGTTCGTCTTCCAGCTGTGCCTGCACTTCGCCGGTCACGGCAGATTCGGCTGCCGCACCGTCTTTCTCAAACTCCGCCAAGTCTTTCTTGAACGACTCGACAAACTTCTCGCCGTACTTCTGCTTCAGCTGCTCTTCTTGCACCGACAGCAGAACGGACTTACCGTTCTTGTCTTTGGCGAAAGCCGAGATGCCCAGAAAGGCGAGAACCACACTCATTACTTTTCCAAACATAGCTTATTCAATTAAGAATTAATAATTTACAATTAATAATTGGCTCCCATATAGTCGTCGATGCACATCTGCGCCGACAGCTCGCGGCTCCGTTCGGCAGCCTGCGCCAGCGTTCCTACCGCATCCGCCAGCCCCGTGCGGACGGCATCACGGGCGTAGAACATGCGTCCGCGCAGCACGCCTTCGGTGTCCGCCTTCAAGCGTGCACCCCGGTTGCGCTTCACGTTCTCTTGGAAGTCGCGCGCCAGCGGGTCAAGCTCTTCGTCGCGTATCTTGGCATACTCGCCCTTCTTTGCCGCCTCGAACGGGGCGTTCTTGTAATCCGACAGGTTGCTGTAGATGGTGTGCACCTTGATGCCCTCGTTCTCGTAATACTTGGCATAGTCGGCAAAGCTCATCATCACGCCGATGCTGCCAAACTCGGCATCGATGTCGTTGTCTGCCAGTATCTCGTTGCAGTAGCTTGCCACGTAGTAGGCGGCGGAAGCGCACAGGCTGCAGCTTGCCACCACCGCCTTACGCGCCGACTGCGCCTGGCGGATGGCATCTGCCAGCGGGGCGATGGCATCCACGCTGCCGCCGCCCGAATCGATGTCGAGAACGATAGAGGAAATGTTTTTGGATGCTGCCGCCTCACGGATGACGGAGGCGATTTCGGTTGTGCCGTAGCTGCACATCGTGCCGTATTTCAGCATGGTGCCGCGCAGGGGGATGACTGCCGTGCTGCCCTCGGGCGCATCGGCAAACGAATCTCCACGCTTCATCAGCCGCCCTTCGTGCTCCAGCATCACCGGAACGGGCTGGCTTTCAGACAGCGGCTTGCCGTCTGCCAGCGAAGCGTCGCGCGACAACAGCCGCTGCACCAGAAGCAAGTTGGCTTCCGCCTCGCGGAAGGAGATGAACCACTTGCCCCGGCACACCGCACTGTATAGAAATGAGAAAACCATTGTTACACCTTTGAAAACTAATACCTATTAATAACCGGATACAAAGGTACAACGGTATCAACCCGTCAAAAGGACGAATAAACCTTGGCGGGTTCGGGGCTGTCGCGCTTGAAAGTGAGTGAAAGTGTTGCAGGAGTGCCGCTCAGTTCGGTGTTGACCTGTACCGGGAACTCATCGGTCCCGATCACCCGGCGGTCGCCATTGGTGAAGTCGAGCAGCACCAGCCCGGCTTCGGCAAAAAGGGTGCGGAGTCCGTTCAATTCTGCCGAACTTGTGTCGGTTACTACGGCTTCGAGTTCCTGTTCTATGGGATAACCCGCTTCTCCGGTCTCGCCGTATTCGGCTGACGAAACAGGCACCGGCGTGAAGGTACCCTGTACTCCGATGTCCGGACTGCCCGGAAAGTTGCGCACCGTGGCTTGGCTCAGCGGAAGGAAAGCCAGCCCGCAGACGGACGCGCGTTTGTCGTTTCGGTTCATTTTTACTTAAAGTTTAAGAGTTAAAATACGAGTTTCGGCGGTTTTCACTTAGAATTTAATAGGTTAAACAGTGTTAAGGGAATAACGAAAGCTGGATATCCCTGTCCACTTCCTTCACCATGCGCTGGCGGTTGCGGTAGTCGTACTTCTTCACCGCATCGTAGTTGATGGCGTTGTTCTTGATGTTGTAGGCGTAGAGGAAGGCGCGGATGATGCGGTCCTGCTTGTAGCCCTTTTCGTATCCGGCAATAAAGTATTCGCGGATACGGATGCGGTAGGATGCCTCAATGTATTCGCGCAGCATCCGCTGCTTCCATTCGGGGATGTAGATGAAGTTTTCCTGAAAGATGAAGTGGTTCCACTCCTGTACCGGCAAGGCAAGCGTGACGGGATGCTCCTTGATTGCCTGTTTGGGCGGCCGGTCGCTCACGGTAATCATCGACTGGATAAGCTTGCCCAGGTCGTTTGCGGCGGTAACGGTTATGGCTTCTTCGCCACGCGGCGTGCCGAACTCGTGATACAGGTAGTCGTGCAGATGTGGCGGAAGTTCAATGGTTACTTGTGGTTTCATGCGTTAAAGATTTGATTACTGCAAAGATACGAAATATGTGGCAATGTGACAATGTGCTAATGTGGGAATGTGACAATGTGCATTATTCAGTAGCACATTAATTTTCATTTATCTTGACAAATCAAGCGGTTATTCCGTTATCCGTACGTCTTGCGTCTGAACATTACACGCTCCGCTGACTGATTTGCCCAGAAAATTATGCAACTTCGTAACCTGCAACTTTTGGGCTTTAACCGTCTGATAATCAAAACCTGCATGCTGTTACAAACTTCGAACGGCAAGTTGACGGCAAGTTGCAACTTTGCAACCGGAGGGAAACGGAAGGCACGAGAACGGGCTTGGTTACAAACCTTATTTTTTTGTAACCTGTTTTGTAACCGGATTTTGTAACCGTTTTGTGACCTGCTTATCTTTTTATGAATGAGCCGTTTTTATTCTTTTTTCAAACACTGGTTACAGAGTTACAAAAATTTAGTAGAAAAAAGGGGGAAAGGTGTGGAAAGCCGGGAAGCGCCCTTCCGGTTCCTTGACCTCGGGCAAATAAAAAACACGGACAATTGTGCCCGTGTTTTCTTGTCGAGTATGCCTTTTACCGCTTGCCGGGAGGCTTCTTCATCAGCCGCCTGAACTTGTCGGGTAGGAAGACGCGCCGCAGTTTGGTATAGTCGGTGTTCAGCTCGAAGTCCATCCAGTGGTCTTGCGCCGCCATAAACGCACCGACAGCTACCAGCATCCATTTCAGCTTGTCGCCTTCCGCCTGCAGGTTGAGCCGTGTGCCGGGGCGCATTAGCTCCAGGTAGTCGTACACCTGACGGATGTACCGCTCGGCATCGCCTCCGTCCAGCAGGGCAGGAAGGTAGCGTTCGTAGTACTTGACGTATTCAGAACGAAACTCCTCCATCGTCTTCTTCTTTAGGGTTGAAGTCATCGGCGGTCAATACCTTGTCGGTGGTGCGCAGGTAAATCATGTCCTGCGTCTTGCCGTCTTTATCTTTGCGCATCAGGCGTTCGGAAGCGTTCTGCATCGATGCCGGGTTCATCTCCGCCACGTAGGGGCATATTTCGGTGAAGCCCTTCAATGCCTTGGTGAACCGCTGCATCGTCCAGTACGCTTTCGATACCTTGGCGAAGTCGACAAATGCCTCGTAAGCCTCTTTGCGCACGATGAGTCTGTTCAGGTTGTCGCCCTCCTGGGCGAAGTATCCGTATGCCCAGTCTTCGAAGCTGCCGCCCATGTCGCTCTTGTATTTCCGTTTGATGATGTTGTCCATGGGCGGCTGCACCTTTACGCCGCAACCGGCCATGGAAAGGTAGAACTGCAGGCATTGGGCGAAGAAGTTGATGTCCTGGTTCCAGTCGTCATCGGTATAGTCGGTAGCCGTCATCAGGTTGCGCCCGAAATCATCGCGGATAGTCCGGGTCTCCAGGTAGTCGTTCTCCGGAGTCTTCTCATGGTAATAATCGGAGAATACCATATACAATAGTCTCGCGTTTGTCGAAGCGTCGAAGTCGCGCGGCACGAAGTTGGTGGTGAACCCGAACTTGGGCGAGTCTTCGAACTCGATAAAGAACGAGCGGTTGTTTTTGGGATTGACCGTCATGCCGCTGGTGATGTTGTCGTAGAACAGCGAAGTGCTCAGGTAACGGTCGCAGTCGTCCACGAGGATGAAGTCCGTGTGCTGGTCCACCTGGTCATAGACGTGCGGGTTGTCCATCAGCTTGGGGTTTCGCCCCGACAGGCTCACCGTGCGCATGAAAAACCGGAACGCCTTGAAGAGAAATGATTTGCCGCTGCGCCCGTTGCACTGGTCTTCTTCGCCTATCTTGTTGTCCATGGCGAAGAGTGCCCACGCCCGGCTCGGCGACTTGTAGCGGTGCAGGTTGTACCCGATGGCGTATATCTTGTTCACGAGGTTCAGCTTCTGTTCGGCAACCTCGTCGGCAGTCAGCAGCGGTCCGGCGATGTCGAACTTGTGCTCCGTCCGGTAGCGGTCGGCTTCGTCGGCTCCCTTGTCCTCCCACGCATACTCCAGCTCCTTGCGCCAGTAGATACGGCTGGTATTGATAAGGTAGCGGAAGAAGCAGCTCTGGTGCTCTTTCACATCGATGTCGAACCGGTCGCACCCCTCGGCGTCTTGCATACGCTTTATCTCGAACATCGGAGGAAGCACTTTGACCTTGTGACCGATGACGTTCGATTCCCACACGCTGCGTCCGTCGGGCAACATGCCTTCGTGCCGCTCGATGCCGTCCTTGGTCACCAGCCAGCAGCAGTCCGGGAAAAAGAAGTACTGCCCCGTGGGGGTATAGCTGGTAAAATCCAACCGGATTTCATCAAGAAGCGAGAGCGACGATTCGCTGGTGCGCGGCGAATCGAGTATCAGGTTGCGGATATCCACCGGCAAGAAGCGGTCTACGGTGAACTGGCGCAGGAAACTGGTAATGTCTTTCGCCTTTATCTGGCGCACGATGCTGTCTCGGATATGGATGTAGCGCACGGTGTCGCTGTTGTCGTCGTGCAGGGTGTAGAATCCGTTCAGCGTAAGGAAGTAGTGCAGGTGGGCGGTGTTGATGGAGTACGTGGTCTTCTTGCTCCGCTCGCTCCACTGGCTGTCCCAGAAGCGTGCGGGCATCGCCAGCTGCAGCAGGTTCTGGAAGTCGCGGTAGTCGGGTCGCAATTCCACAAAGTCACGAAAATCCTTGCGGTGTTTGCCCCGTTGGTCACGGTATCCCGTGAGCCACGAGGGCAGCCACACGGTATGGATGTCGAGGAAGCGCAATGCCAGTTCGCGCCCCTTGCGGATGCCGGTCGAATCGATATCGGGTATGTTATACAACCGCTCCACGTACTTGTATATCTCCTTTATCTCTTCGGCGGTGACACGATAGGTCTCGCTGTTGAACCACAACGGGTGGTAGCCCAACGAACGGAGGCACATCGAATCGCGCTCGCCGCTGCAGATGAAAGCCTCAGGCAGCTTCTTCTCCTTATATACCTCGTCCTCCTTGGCGGTGCGGCGGAACTCGGCTTCCTCATCTGCATTGAATTTGCGGTAGGCAGCCCGCAGTTCCGCCATGCCGTTGATGTACTGCTTGGGTTTCGCGCCCTCGGGAGTATAGCTGAACCGCCACTGCTTGTCTGGGTTGAGCGGTTCGTAAATCTTGTAGAAGACGGAAGGCTTGCCCGGTTCGGGCTTGTCAATGGTGCACTCGCGCATGAAGATGGGATACGTGGGCGTGGAATACTTCGTAATCACCTCGCGGTTCTTCACGTACGAGATGCTACGTGCCACGTGCCAGTGCAGGGCATCCACATGTTCCTGTTTCACGCGCGGACCCATTATCTTCAGCTGGTCGGGGGTGAACCGCTCCTCCAATTCGAAGAAACGGCTGCCCTCTTTCTCGTCCGCCGTGGCGGGGCGTTTACGGATATCGGGCTTGTTGACCGAGCGTTTCAGTTCATCGGTCACGTTGTAGCGTGCCGCGAGCCGGGCAATCGCTTCGTTGAACCGCAGGTTCTCTTCTGTCATGCAGATGTCGATGGGACTCATGGCGGTGGCAGTGTCGCCGAAGTCGGTCACCTTGTAGCAGTCCTGGAACCGCTTGATGCACGCCGAAGCGTCATCTTCATCGGGTCGGCGCTTGAACTTCTTCTTGTTGTCCACGCACCCCTCGGCTTGCGGGTAATAATAGAGTATGATGTCCAGACCGTCGTGCGTGGCGGCGTAGATGTCGGTAGCTTTAATCATAAGGCATACGGGGTATTAACAGGTGCAAAGGTGGTCAATTCTTTTCGGATATGGCAGGACGCACATCGACGGAAGTCTCCACACCTTCCTGCCCGACGCCCAATCCCTTCAGCAATGCGCCTGTAAGCAGGAACGGCAGCCCGTGGCGGTCGTGCTCCTTCAGGTTGGCAGGTTTGACAAAAGCTTCGAACTCGTAGCTGCCGTATTTTTCGTAGTCATGCGTCACATTGATATACAATTCCGTCCCGTTGCCGCCCGTTAGCGTAATACAGCACGTCTCCCTTACAGCTCCCAGCTGATCTGCCCAGTACCAGCGGTCCAGGTGAGGCTTGCTGTCGAGCCTTACCTGTTTGTACACCATCGGCTTGTTGCCGCGTTTCATCAATACCTGGTCGGTCACGGTGCCCAGCTCTCCGGTCTGCAGCACCCTGACGCGTTGTTGTTTCGTGTTCTTGTCTTTTTTCATTGTTCCGTGTCATTTAAGTTATAGTGCCGGTTGATGACGCGGCTCATCACCGCGTTGAAGTCGAAATCCGTGTCCGGATACTCAATGGTGACGGTCTCCAGCACGGTGCCGTTTTCTTCCGTAAACCAGAAGCTCCGCTGGATGCGCACGGGCAGCCGCTTCCGGCGGCATTCGTCGATGAGCGCCTCCAGCAAGCCCCGGTTGATGCTAAGTTCACATTCCATGCTCCAATTATTAATTGTTAATTATTAATTACCCAAGGTGTTCCTCCATCAGTTCGGGCAGGTCTACCAGCAGCTGTTCCATGCAGCCCATGGGGGCTTGCAGGCAAGTGAGGTAGAGGTTGCTCAGGTCGTCGTCGATGGTCTGCGCGCGGTCTACACGCACGTAGAACAGGCGGTCTACGGCATCCACAAAGTCCATGTGCCCGCTCAGGGCAAATCCGCAGGTGCACACCAGGATGCCTGTCGGCGTGGGGCGCGGAATCCAGATGCGGTATCGTTCGTCGGGGGAGGCGATGCAGGCAAAGCCCCGCACTTGCTTGATAGTTTTTTTTTCCATGATTATTCTGTTTTAATAAGTTGGTAAATCGTCGGGGAGGTTTGGAGAATCGAACTCCATCGGGTCGAAGTTTACACGCTACCCAAGTCGTGCCTAAACCTCCTTGTTTTTCAGTTTGTTAGCTATGCCCGAAAACACACCGCGGTGCGTAGCCCGATACATAGCGGTACGATGGCAGTTTCAGCGCGGTGAAACCGCTCACGAAACGCGGTGCGTTGGCAGGCGTACCGCTATGCGTTTTCCGTTGTGGTATTTTGTTCCCTATTGCCGTTATTATCCTCTTTGTCAGAAAGAAGCATGAAAGTCCCAGTATTCTAAAAATTCGTCTTTTATGGAAATTTCTTTTCGTTTCCTTTTCCGCATATTCGTCATGATATACCTTGCGGATTTATAGAAGAACGGACGTAATCCGTAAATGGTGCGTTTTCTCTCCTGCAAGGTTTTGAAGAACTGTTCTACCGACTGGCTGAACACTTCCTCTCTCATCTCGGGATTGTAGACCCGTAACGTATTATACATATACCATTTCACTTCTTCCTTGATGCTGTGTATCATCCTTTCTATCCGACCGCCATTTCCGGTCTCGTAATATTCGAGGATAGCGTCGCAAACCTCCTTGCAGAATTCGTACCTCTGACTGACTTCTTCCATGTCCAGTGGGGAAAGTCTGTAAGCTCTTATCCCCTGCAGGGTTTGAATCCGTTTTTCCTTTCCTTCTACCTTGAATTCTCCGTGTTCCATAGATATGAATACGTCTTTCCCTTTCAAGTCCAGTGGGTTTATGCCGTGGAGCGCACAATAATACATCCGCACCCAAGACGAGTAGAACCGCGTGCCGCAGTCGCTCCGGTAATTGCCGATATGCGACTTGCCTTTCAGCTTTTTTAGCACACATTTACCCCGCTTCAGGCTCCTGGCTCTTCCGTCAGAACTGACCTCGTAAGCGGAGAATCCCGGTACGGGAATCCATACTTCATTTTCCTTGCTTGTCATGTTAATAATGTTTTTTATATGTCAATCTCCCATATTCCTTGGTCCGTATCTCTTACCAATACTGGAGTGAGGTAAGTGATGCGTTTCTGCTCCATCATCTTTTCATACATGTTCATGTAATTCATAATGCGTAGTTATTAATCCTTTATTTTTATAGTGCGTTCTATTCTCACTCTTCCTGTCCGGTACCGGCAGAAGTGATGCTCATTCATCATTTCTCCACAAATGAAGAGGCATGCAAGGAAAAGCGCGCCGATGGTACGTTTCAGCGGTGACAACTCGAAGCTAATGCCAAAGGTTGTGCAGAACCACCATGCGGAAAGCTCATTTATTTTGCTGATGTGTAGCTTGTCATATACCTTTCGCAAAATATTGTCTACCGTATAGCGAGAGATACCCAAATCATCAGCCACTTCTTTTTGTGAAGCACCCCATGCGATACGCTCGGCTACTTGGCTTTCTCGGGTTGTGAGGATTGCGGAAGTTCTGTGATGTCCCATACGTCTGTGATGTTTCGGCGTGCGAATGCCTGTGTAATGGCTTCGAATCTTGGCAGGCTGATGTCAATGATACCTGCATTCATAACATTGTAGAAGTAACTCCGTTGAGTGATTCGAAGAATGCTTTTTAATTCCTCACGCAGTTCGTCCCTATCTTTTAGGGTCACTTGAAGGTAGCCTTTCCGGAATGAATAGCGTTTTTTCGCTATTGCTTTAGTAGTGTTTTCTTTGTACATTTGTTGCATACGATTTAATCATTTGCTGCAAATATATTGTGAAAATACAATATATGCAAGATTTACTTGTGTTTTTTCAATATGGAAAATGAAATTATTAGAAGATTGGAGGAATATATGGCTTATGCTGGGTTAAATGACAACCAAGTAACTGTTCAATGTGGACTTTCTACAGGCATTATTGGAAACGCAAGAAAGAAGGGTAGAAGTCTTAACGGGAGTAATATTGTGAAAATTCTATATACTTATAAAGATCTAAATGCCCGTTGGTTCTTGACTGGTGAAGGTGAAATGCTTTCAACAATTGAATCTGTAGCCAATACGGAGTTATCTTCTTTCTTAAAAATTCAAAATAAAGAATTGCAAGACAAAGTAGAACGGCTGAACCGTGAAATAGGGGACTTGCAGCGACAATTATCAGAATTGAAAAAAGCCAATGTCCACCAGGAAGAAAGTGCTGTTTATGCCGCTGCAAGCGGGTCATATTTGGAAAAGTAGAATATCTAATACCTAAATATTAAAATTATGAAAATTGATTTGACTATTAAAAGAGGAGAGATAAGAACTGAAGTCAATTTAGCTTTTGACATTATGTCAAGCACAACTCCTTCAAATTTATGGATTATTTCAGACAAAGGAATTGAAACAAAAGGTGTCATGCAACATCATGCCTTTTGTTTTAAAAAAGTAGTGGTACTTATGGAAGTTAAAACAATATATGAAGATGTTGAATATCATGGCAAAGTAGTAAGTATTGCAAATGGAGAATATGGATTGATGAATCTTGTCGTAGACTTGTGTGAAGGAGAAGAACCGATTGAGTGGGAACAAACAGATAATGATTTCTTAGAAAATACATATTTTGTGGATTTAGACGAACTAAGGCAATCAAGAGGATATGAGAATTTATCAGTAGACGAATGTTTTACAAAACTGTTAACAGACAGTGATATGGACTATAACTTACGTGGAGACAGATATGTGGAATTACCGTCAGGAAAAATTAAATACGCTCCTGATGTATCAGAATAAACGAAATTAATACAGACAAAAATCGACAGAAACAGGCAGTAAACAAAAAAATAGATTCCTATTTTTTCAAAAATCAGGGCTTTTATGATGAAATTTTAATCCCGCTACCCCGACTTGAGTCCTGATTTCGTTGGAAATCAGGACTTTTTTATTTGGTAAATGTCTGTAGAAAAATTGAATATTTGTTCATAAATGTTTTTCTCTGTAACTTCATGTAGATTTAGAGTTTCTGAATCAGAATTTCATCACAATCTTCATAGAAGGTTGCAGCGATGCCATTGAGAAATTCAGAACGGTTTCTCTGTATCTCACTTTTTTGTATTATCTTTGTGCCGCAATAAATATATTTATATTAGACATGGAAAATAAATACATCACTGTATCATACCGCCTTTACGCAATGAACGGCGGAGAAAAAGAACTTATCGAAGAAGCACCTGCCGCACATCCGTTCCAGTTTATTTCTGGAATCGGATATACGCTTGACCGTTTCGAAAAAGAAATCACTGCCTTGGAAAAGGGGGCCGACTTCAGTTTCACCATCCCTTGTGCCGAAGCATACGGCGAGCGTGATGAGGACAATGTGCGCCAGGTATCGAAGGCGATGTTCTGCGATCCCGATGGGAATTTTGATAGCGAGAATATTTATCCGGGCAATATCATCATGCTGAACGACAACGAAGGGCATCGCTTCTATGCCAACGTGGGCGAAATTACCGATGATAAGGTAGTAATCGACTTGAACCATCCTCACGCCGGTAAAGACCTGATGTTCGAGGGTAAGATTATTGAGATGCGTCCTGCCACGAATAAAGAAATCGAAGAAATCGTGAACGCCATGAGCGGAGGATGCGGAGGACATTGCGAAGGTTGTGGCGGAGGATGCGGTGAAGAAGGGCATCATCACCACGATGAAGATGGGTGTTGTGGAGGCGGATGCGGACATTGTCATTAATAGTTTTTGAGTTTCACCACAAATTAATTTGTCATGCTGGACGAAGTGAAGCATCCCGGATGCATACACATGATGTCCACGAGATTCTTTGCCGATGCTCAGCATGACAAAAGGAGAAAATGAAAATCTGTGAGTGCCTGTGTGCTGACAAACTCAAAAAACTTAAAAACTCAAAAACTTAAAAACTCAAATGATTCTGATAGCCGACAGTGGAGCAACGAAGACTGACTGGTGTTATGATACCATCGGTGGGGCTTACATGCAAGTGCAGACCGAAGGTATCAATCCGTTCCATCAATCTGCTGAATATATCCGCCATATTCTCGAAGACCAGTTGGTACCCCGATGCACAGTACCTGCAGATACATGTACGGGTATTTTCTTCTATGGTGCCGGATGTCTGCCATCCGTATCGGCTCCTGTCACCGAAGCGCTGCAAGACCTTTTCCCTAAGGCGCACATTGAGGTAGAAACGGATTTGTTGGGAGCTGCACGCGCTTTGTGTCAACACCGTCCGGGCATTGCTTGTATTTTGGGTACCGGCTCTAACTCGTGCTTGTACGATGGAGAGCGTATCACCCAAAATATTTCCCCTTTAGGTTATATTCTGGGCGATGAAGGAAGCGGGGCTTACTTGGGCAAGCATTTTGTAGCAGATTGCCTTAAGAGCCAACTTCCCCTGAAGCTTCGCGATGCCTTGTTGGACACGTTGCGCCTCGACCCGCAAGGTATCATTGAACGCGTGTATCGTCATCCTCAGGCCAACCGCTTTCTGGCAAGTCTTGCACCGTTTATCCATGCGCACAAAAACGACCCGGAGGTGCATACTTTCCTACTTCAACATTTCGGAGAGTTCTTCCGGCGTAACGTTCTGCTTTACTCCAGACGCCTGCCTGTTTCGTTTGTAGGCTCTATAGCCTGGCATTTCCGTGCTGAGATAGAGGAAGCAGCTGCCTGTTGCGGCTTGTGCACCGGCACATTTCTACAAAACCCTATCAAAAAGTTGGTGGAATATCATTCCTCCTGAGAAACTGTTTTTAGAGTCTGTTTAAACTTTGCTTAGGTTTATTTTGCAAATTGTATTCGAGGATAGCCCGCTATCATTCTTATAAAATCGAGAAAACATCCTCGAAAACAGTTTTTTCTTATCTTCTTAGCATCAATGTCTTGAAAGGAGTGGGGTATGGGGTCTCAAACTCCATCCATTCGTGTGTTACTGGATGGTAAAAACACAATTTAAAGGCATGAAGGGCCAATCTTTCCAACGGATTCATTTCGCATCCGTAACGTTCGTCTCCTACAACGGGATGCCCTAATGATTGCATGTGTACGCGAATCTGATTTTTCCGCCCCGTTTCCAGTTGCAATTCCAATAACGAAAAGCCATTGGCACGCTTGATGGTGTGATAATGAGTCACCGAATATTTGCCTCCGTCATCTGTCGGAGAGGAGCTTACGTATAGCTTACGGTCGGTTAGCCAAGAACATACCGTGCCTTCATCTTGTTCCATCTCTCCTTGTACAATTGCTACATAGCGGCGGTCGCGCACAAGGTCGTGCCAGTTATCACGTAATGTATGCTGCGTTTTTTCATCTTTGGCATACATCATAATACCTGATGTTTCCCTATCCAGGCGGTGGACGACATAAATCCGGTTCCCTTTATGAATCCGTTTTACATACTCATTTAATATATGTTGTGCCGTCCGCTCTTTTTGACGTTCTGTAGCAACCGAGAGTAATCCTTCTTTTTTTTCGACAACGATGATGTATGCATCTTCATACAAAATCTTCAGCATCGGATGATGGAATTCGTGTTTGTGCTTTTCCCGGCTGATTTGCACACACATGCCCGGTTGCAACGGATAATTGTAAAGCGTCTGAATCGTATTGTCCACCAATACCACCCGGTTAGTCAATAAAGCTTTAACCCGTGTGCGGCTTATTCCTGCCATTTTCTTCATCAGGAATTCCATCAATCCGGCAGGTTCGGTTACCCGGTAAATTGTATATTTCGAAGTAGCATGCGCCTTAATAGGCTTGTTTGTCTTAAAGTCTTTTATTGCCACGGCTATTATTTTTTAATGAATTTTCTTTTCTAACAATACCACATTTTCCACATGATGCGTATGTGGAAACATATCTACCGGCTGGACTGCCTTTACTTTATATTTCACATCGAGTAACTGCAAATCGCGGGCTTGTGTAGCCGGATTGCAACTCACATAAACGATGCGTTCCGGTTCTGCCGCCAATATCACCTGAATGACATCGCCATGCATGCCTGCCCGAGGCGGGTCGGTAATGATCACATCGGGCCGTCCATGCGTGCGGATAAAATCTTCGGTCAGGATATCTTTCATATCGCCTGCATAAAACAAGGTATTCTTTATGCCGTTCAATTCTGAATTGACTTTGGCATCCTCTATCGCTTCGGGCACATATTCGATTCCTATTACCTTTTTAGCCTGACGGGAAACGAAATTAGCGATGGTTCCGGTTCCGGTATACAAATCATATACCAGCTCATTGCCCGTTAATCCGGCAAAGTCACGGGCTACCTTATATAAATTATAAGCTTGTTCTGAATTGGTCTGATAGAATGACTTGGGACCTACCTTGAACCGAAGCCCTTCCATCTCTTCGAAAATATGGTCTTTCCCTTTGAATACGCATACATCCAAATCGCCGATTGTATCGTTGCATTTGTTATTGACCACATATAATAAGGAGGTGATTTGAGGGAACTTGTCCGCCACAAATTGAAGGAGTTCCTTCATTTTCTCCAATTCCTCGTCATTCACAATCTTGCATTGCAACAAGACCATCAACTCTCCGGTAGAAGAAGTGCGTACCATCATATTGCGCAACATGCCTTCTTGCGTGCGCAGGTTGAAAAAAGCATACTGATGTTCGTATGCATAGTCGCGGATAGCGTTGCGGATTTGATTGGAAATATCATCCTGGAGCCAGCATTTCTCGATGGCAAGTACTTTGTCGAACGCACCGGGGATATGAAAACCCACTGCATTCATCTGCTCGTATTTCACATCCTGCTTCACTTCTTCTTCGGTCAGCCAACGCTTGTTCGAGAATGTGAATTCCAGCTTATTGCGATAATACATCGTCTTTTCCGAACCGATGATGGGGCTGATTTCCGGCAATTCGATTTTCCCGATGCGGGTCAGATTGTCATACACTTGTTTTTGCTTGTACCGAATCTGGTCGGCATACGCCAGACATTGCCACTTGCATCCGCCACACACACCGTAATGCTCGCAAAACGGCTCTACACGCATCGGAGACTTTTCGTGCAACTTTACGGCTACAGCTTCCGCATAATGGTTTTTCTTCCGCTTGACTTGCAAATCGACAACATCGCCCGGCACTACGTATGGCACAAAGATGACCAAATCATTCACCTTGGCAACAGCTTTTCCCTCTGCCGCCACATCCGTTATCGTTACCTTTTCCAGTAAAGGAAGTTCTTTCTTCTTTCTTGTCACGTCGTTTTTCTAATAAATCAAGTTTGCGTGCAAAGGTAAGCATTTTCCTTCATATTCCGGAAAGATTTTAAAGGAAGTCCGAATTTATCCGCATTTATTTTTCACATCCCTGCATAATTTCCCCCAACTCTTGACAACCGCCTTCCCGGATGGTATCATTGCGAGACGCAGCCGGTTGCGGAAGCCCGCGGATACAGGTGCGGAGGCAAGCGCATATAGGTGCATACGTTGTAAGATTATTAATCTTACACCAGACGAAGCTATCTATATGGCCAGCCAATCATAATGGTATGAAAAAGCCTGAGAGCCGCTTTTGGCAAGTCTGTTTGTCAAAACATGCCCAAAAACACCTTATTTGTATTTGATATGTTGCAAATTTTCCATAGCTTTGCAGACACTCTACTTATGAGAAACATAATAACCTAATAAATCTTACCAAAAGAAATGGAAACAAAAAGAGTTTACACCTTCGGAAACGGACATGCCGAAGGAAAGGCAGACATGAGAAACCTGCTGGGCGGTAAAGGCGCTAACCTTGCTGAAATGAACCTGATTGGCGTACCTGTTCCTCCCGGTTTCACCATTACTACAGAAGTTTGTAACGAATATTTCGAAAAAGGTAAAGACGATGTAGTAGCTCTGTTGAAAGATGACGTCGAAAAGTCTATTGCGGGAGTCGAAACACTCATGAAATCAAAGTTCGGTGATGTAGAAAATCCGTTGCTCGTATCTGTACGTTCGGGTGCACGCGCGTCTATGCCAGGCATGATGGACACTATCCTGAACTTGGGGCTGAATGACGAAGTGGTTGCCGGATTGGCACGCAAGACAGGCAACGAACGTTTCGCATGGGATTCATACCGCCGTTTCGTGCAGATGTATGGCGATGTTGTATTGGGCATGAAGCCTGCCAATAAAGATGATATCGACCCGTTCGAGGCGATTATCGAAGACGTGAAGAAAAAGAAAGGGGTCCGCTTGGACAATGAACTGGAAGTGGACGACCTGAAAGAACTGGTAAAACGCTTCAAGGAAGCTGTTAAGACTCAAACCGGTAAAGAATTCCCTGCCAATGCTTACGAACAATTGTGGGGAGCTATCTGTGCCGTATTTGATTCGTGGATGAACGAACGTGCTATCCTTTACCGGAAAATGGAAGGCATACCGGCTGAATGGGGTACTGCCGTAAACGTACAGGCAATGGTATTCGGAAACATGGGCGACACGTCTGCTACCGGCGTTTGCTTCTCTCGTGATGCCGCTACAGGCGAAGACCTCTTCAACGGTGAATACCTGATTAACGCCCAAGGCGAAGACGTAGTGGCAGGTATCCGCACGCCGCAACAGATTACTAAAATCGGTTCTCAACGCTGGGCGCAACTGCAAGGCATTTCAGAAGAAGAACGTGCCAGCAAATATCCTTCGATGGAAGAGGCCATGCCGGAAATCTATAAAGAACTTGACGAGCTGCAGACCAAACTGGAAAACCACTATCATGACATGCAGGATATGGAATTCACAGTACAGGAAGGAAAACTTTGGTTCTTGCAGACCCGTAACGGAAAGCGTACAGGTGCTGCCATGGTGCGTATCGCCATGGAGATGCTGGAACAGGGCTTAATCGATGAAAAGACAGCTGTCTTGCGTTGCGAACCGAATAAGTTGGATGAACTGCTTCACCCTGTATTCGATAAAGAAGAACTCCGTAACGCTAAGGTCTTGACTCGCGGACTTCCCGCTTCTCCGGGTGCTGCTACAGGTCAAATTGTATTCTTTGCAGAAGATGCGGCTAAATGGCGTGCCGATGGTCATCGGGTGGTGATGGTACGTATCGAAACTTCTCCCGAAGACTTGGCTGGAATGACCGTTGCTGAAGGTATCTTGACCGCACGTGGCGGTATGACTTCACATGCTGCCGTAGTGGCTCGCGGTATGGGTAAATGCTGTGTGTCGGGTGCAGGAGCTATCAATGTAGACTATAAAGCCCGCACGGTAGAAATCGATGGCGTCGTGCTGAAAGAAGGTGACTATATTTCCTTGAACGGTAGTACAGGCGAAGTTTATCAGGGCGAGGTGCCTACCAAGGCAGCTGAAGTATCAGGAAACTTTGCAAAACTGATGGACTTGTGTAACAAATATACCCGCTTGCAGGTACGTACCAATGCCGATACTCCCCACGATGCGGAAGTAGCCCGTAAGTTTGGTGCCGTAGGTATCGGACTTTGCCGTACGGAACACATGTTCTTTGACAATCAGAAGATTATCGCTATGCGTGAAATGATTCTGGCACCGGATGAAGAAGGACGCAAGAAGGCACTTGCTAAGTTGTTGCCTTACCAGAAGAATGACTTCAAGGGCATATTCAAAGCAATGGACGGTTATCCTGTAAATGTACGTTTGCTCGACCCGCCTTTGCATGAATTCGTTCCGCACGACCAGAAAGGCCAAGAGGAAATGGCGAAAGCGATGGGTGTTACGGTAGATTATATCCACCAGCGTGTAGAAAGCCTGTGCGAGCACAACCCGATGTTAGGTCATCGCGGATGCCGTTTGGGAAATACTTATCCCGAAATTACCGAAATGCAGACGGAGGCTATTTTGGGTGCCGCTTGTGAGCTGAAGAAAGAAGGTTACGACCCGCATCCTGAAATCATGGTTCCGTTGATTGGTATCTTGTACGAATTCGAAGCACAGGAAAACATCATCCGCGCTACGGCTAAAAGAGTTTTCGAACAAGAAGGTATAGAAGTTCCGTTCAAGGTAGGTACGATGATTGAAATTCCACGTGCGGCTCTGACCGCTAACCGCATCGCTTCGCATGCTGAATATTTCTCATTTGGAACGAATGACTTGACGCAGATGACATTTGGCTATTCGCGCGATGATATCGCTTCCTTCTTACCGGTTTATTTAGAGAAGAAGATTCTGAAAGTAGACCCGTTCCAGGTACTTGACCAAAACGGTGTAGGCCAGCTTATCCAAATGGCAGTAGAGAAAGGCCGTTCAGTACGTCCTGATTTGAAATGCGGTATCTGTGGCGAACATGGAGGCGAGCCTTCATCAGTGAAGTTCTGCGACAAAGTAGGATTAAACTATGTCAGCTGTTCTCCATTTCGCGTGCCTATCGCACGTTTGGCTGCGGCGCAGGCAGCGGTAGAGGACACTCTCTAAAAATATCTTAGGCATTGATTTAGGCTGTAATGTCCTGTATGACAGGCGTTACAGCCTAAACTGTTTTTATACGGTTCGTTCATTTGACCGCATAAATTGAGCCAAATAAACGGCTCTTGCATACAAATTACATACGAAATTCTGATGCTGCGCATACAAAAGGACATACAAAAGTAATTCATTACAAACCAACAATTTATGGCAACATTTAAAGCAATCGTAAGGTACAAGAGAGCCGATGGCTTCTACCAAGTCTATATTCGTGTCGTTCACCGCTCAAAAATGGGATATATAAAGACAGACAAGTTTATCACCGATAAGCAACTTACCAAAGCTGGTGAAATTAAGGATGCGGTAGTGAATGAATTTTGTTCGCGTGAAATATTACGCTACTCTGATATGATTAATCGTCATGAGGTATCAAACTATTCAGTCTCTGAGTTGATAGAATTTCTTCAGCACTCGGATGGTGATGTAAACTTTAGTGAGTTCGCAGCTAATTTCATTGCTCAAATGATAAATGGTGGTCATGCTCGAAATGCAAAAAATTATCAGCTTGCCGTTAATCATCTTGAGCGATATTTGGGAACGACACAAATTATGTTCAGCACACTTACCTCTGTTGTTTTGAAAAAATGGATAGACAGTCTGGCAAAAACAAACCGAGCCAAAGAAATGTATCCTACTTGTGTGAGACAGATTTTCAAAAAAGCCATTATCGAGTTAAACGATGAAGAACGTGGCATCATGCGTATAAAATTCAACCCTTGGCTGAAAATAAAGATTCCAAAATCAGATAGCACAGTGCAAAGGGCAATCAGTGCGGAAGCTTGTCGTGAGTTCTTCAACCGCCCGCTTCCAAAAACAAAGATGCTGTCTCCCCTTCCGGAGCTTGGCCGGGATGTGGCTCTTCTTTCGTTGTGCATTGGTGGCATCAATACCGTTGACCTTTACGAACTCAAAAAGAAGGACTACAACAATGGCATTATCGGCTATAAAAGAGCCAAGACCCGCAACAGCCGGAAAGACGAGGCATACATGGAAATGCGTATCGAACCATTTATCCAGTCCACTTTTGAGAAGTATTTGTCCGGCGAGGATGATGAATACCTGTTCGTATTCCACAGCCGTTACAGCAACTCCGACAGTTTCAATGCCAACGTGAATATCGGAATACGCAAAATATGCGCCGACATGGGGATGAAAAAGGAGGACTACTACTGTTATTACACGTTCCGGCACACGTGGGCGACCATCGCCCAAAATGACTGTGATGCCAACCTTTATGAAGTGGCGTTCGGTATGAACCACAGCCACGGGCTGAATGTCACCCGTGGCTATGTCAAGATAGACTTCACCCCGGCATGGAGGCTGAATGCCAAGGTCATCGACTTCATCTTTTTCAGTGACGAGAAGAGCAAGCAAGGCAAAGCGCGTGACATTGAGGCTCCGGCAGACAAGCTGTTCCGCATATCCAAGAAGATGATGATTCGCGGACGGGCCTATTTCAAAGGAAAGGTGCTTTCCGAATTTACAGACATCGGTTTCAGCAATGTTGACCAAGTGATTGCCAAGCTGGCAAACAAGCTTCCGAGCGACATACCGACCGGATGCACCGTTCAGTTCCGTATCACCAACTGCGATACCCAAAAGGAGGTTGTCTATGAGAGAAGCAAAGGAAAAGGATTTTAGCCCGTTTGTCGGTTAGACCAAACACCTGACATGAGGGAAAAACACCTTTCCATCCGAATACAGCACGAAGCCGTACCTGTCCGTTCGAGACAGGTGCGGCTTTGCTGTTTCGCTCCCATCCTTAATCTGGCGGACGGTTGGCACAACACCGTCCCAAGAAGATACCGACCAACAGCAACAGCCCCTTCCATAAAAGAACGCATACCTTCTTAACCAACCATCCGGCAAACCGCAGCACGTTCCTTGCCAGCCATAATACCAACCGCAGCAGCAGTGAAAGCACGATGATGACCGGCACCAGGTATATTATCAGTAACAGTTCAAACATATACTCAAATTTATATGAAACCATAAGCCAAACGAGGCTATTTTCCACCATAAATATACTAAAAATCAGTGAGATATGAAAGTATTTCGGTAACTATTTTCTAACAAAACCGCTGATTGTCAGACGATTTCCATTGTGCTTCCATATCAAGATACTACCATATCCACAGCTTGTGATATACGAGTGACGAGTTCTTATATTCCCAAAATCCGAGGTTGTCTGGTGTATATAAACCGTGTTATTCAGACCTGATGAATGATGGCAAACAAATGTCATAGTCATCTTTGTCCCGGTCAGCCATTACACTATTGCATCATACTGGAATACCAAGCTCATTACCAGTCTGAGAAACGAATGTCCGTGTTTCCTCTTCCCTCTTGTTATCAGGCAAGCAGATAAAGTTCCCGACAATTTACAGATGGATGAACCGACATAACCGTCCATCTGAAACCAATCCACTCCTCATTTCATATCCCGAAATTCCACGCAATCGAAAAGCATCATACACATATACCAAAGCAAATCCCTCTGACATACCCAATAACCGGATGTTCCCGATACCCCGGTCAAAATGATACGTTCCTTGAAGAATAGTGTTGTGCATTTTGCACGGATGCCCCTTTCCACGGTAATTTTGACGCAAAAAAGACCCCGGGATGGCATTGCCCTGCGTTGCAGGATTTTCCAAGCAAGTTGTACTTTTGTGGCCACAAAACTCCGTTTGTTCCCCCAAAAGTGACTTGCCGGATGCCCTGCACCGGAGCGGCACCGCCGCTGTTTCGCCCTGCGAAATGAGGTAAGACAATCCCGGCCATCAAGAACCGAAGTATGAAGGAACAAAGGAACAAGTACATCAAGGTAAGGATGACTCCGGAGGAAATCCGGGCGTTCAAGGAGAAAGCGGCTGATTACAAGACCGTAAGTCATTACGTGCGCAAGGCACTCGAAGAGTATTCAAACGTAAGCGTCAAGCAGCAGCTTGAACTCATGCAGGAACTTAGTTCGTTCTACCGGAGATACCAGGGCGAATTGTCCCATATAGGCGGAAATCTCAACCAGACGGTAAAGCGTACCAACGAGCTGGCGGTTGCAGGGTTGCTGCCCCCAAGCTATATCCGGGAAGTTCTGTTTCCGGTTATCCGGGACACACAAGAATCCGTCAACGGGATAAAAAGACAACTTGACATCCTCACATCAAGAATAAACAAGCCTTAGAAACGTACATATCACCAACCAAGATAACACCACCCCAAGATGATAGCGACCATATTACCCGGAAGCGCGGACTTCCATGCCGTAGGTTACAACGAACACAAGGTATCGAAAGGGCTTGCCCGGCTCATCGAGATGCGGAACTTCGGGACAATCGGTCTGGCAGGCAGACCCACCACGGAGGAGCTTATCGGCTACCTCAAAAAATACAGTTCCACCAACAGCCGCATCCGGAAACCGCAGTTCCATGTGGCCGTCAGCTGCAAAGGCCGTGAGATGACGGAATCCGAACTGCTGGATTTCGCGCACCGATACCTCAAGGAAATGGGATATGCCGAACCCGGACAACCTTGGCTCATCTACGCCCACCATGACACCGACAACACCCACCTGCACATCATCACCTCGCGTGTCGCCCCCGACGGCAGGAAGATAGCCTATAGTCACGAGCGCAGGCGTTCCCAGGAAGTCATAGACAGGATTCTCGGCACGGACAGGCAAAAGAAGATTGCCGACGACATGGACGCGGCCAGGCAATATACCTTCTCCTCTTTCGCCCAGTTCAAGGCAATCATGGTTTCTATGGGATATGAGGTATATAAGAAAGATGAAAACGTATTTATCAAGCATGGCGGCAAGGTGCAGCGGCAAATTCCGTTGGCCGAAGTCGAACAGCTTTTCAAAAGCGGCTATAGGGAACGCGCCCGTTGCCGCCAGCTACGGAGCATCCTCAAAAAATACCGGGACGTGAGCGGCGGCAAGGAAGAGCTGCAGAAAGAGCTGAAGGAGAAGTTCGGCATCGACCTCGTGTTCTTCGGCAGGAAGGATGCGCCCTACGGCTACATGATTGTCGACCACGCCCACCGTACCGTCATCAACGGGGCAAGGGTGCTGGCCACGGAACAGCTTCTGGACTTCGCCACCCCGGAACAACGCTTCGCACGCATAGAGGACTACATAGACCGGCTGCTCACCCTCAACCCGAAAATCACGCAGGGCGAGATTTTCCAGAAGCTGAGGAAGCAGCGTGCCTATATCAAGAAAGGCGTCATCCACTTTGACGGACAGACACGCCCGTTAAAGCCGTTCATGGCGGAAGCCATCGACCGGAACAACCGCATCCGTTTCATCGAGATGTTCCACCCGGCCACAGAAGCTGAACGCGATCTGCTCTGCAAAATCTTCAAGGTGAACCGTCCTGATCTGGTGGACCTGTCAGGCGAAAGGCCGCAGTCCCATACGGATGCCGTCAGCCGCCTGCATGAAATCTTCAATGACGAGAACGTCTTTTCCGTGAAAAGTGCCCTTCATGAGGAAGGCTTCATCATCCGCGAGGAAGCGGGCGCGGCATATGCCGTCAACTTTTTTAAAAGTCACATCGTGATAGACCTTGCGGCGGAAGGGCTTGACACGGAACGGCTGAAACCCCGGCCACGGAAGCAGCAGTCCCGACAATCGGATTCATACGGGAGACACATCAAGCCAATCCGTCTGCACGGACTGAAGGATTCCGGTGCCGGAAGCCATGCCGAAAAGCGTGAGTGGGAAGTCGGCGGCAAGGGCGGCTACGAGGACATTGACGACGGACGCAACCTCAAACGGTAGCCAAGCAGTCAAAAACGGAGACGTCCTTTTGTCACCTGTTTGGCCGCATAAGCCGTCATATTTTTTAAGTTGTCGCATAAAATACTTCGGTCAGGTTGACCTGAAGCACAAAAGTGTTGTGCATTTCGTCACCGTTCTGTCCGGTGCATACTTTTGCACCGAACCAAACGACCGTGGACAAAATGATACAGACACCCGTCATCGTGACATTCGCCAACCAGAAAGGGGGAGTCGGCAAGACGACCCTCTGCGCCACCTTCGCCAACTACCTTGTGACGAAGGGCGTGCGTGCCGTGGTCATCGACTGCGATTTCCAGCACTCCATCATGAAGTGCCGCAAGGCCGACATCAAGAAATACGGCGAAGAAGCCGTACCCTACGACGTGATGGCCTACGAGGCCAACGACAAGCAGGCCATGACCGTGCTCATGGAGAAGCTGCACAATGACCCCAGCATAGACGTGGTGCTCATGGACTCGCCCGGCAGCCTGAAGGCGGAAGGACTGATACCCATGTTCGTTAACTCGGACATCATCGTCGTGCCGTTCCATTACGACCTGGTGACCGTCCCCTCCACCGCGAGCTTCCTCATGTTCATTGACCGTCTGCGCAAGGCCGTGGGCGGACAGATGAAAGCCCGGCTCTTCATCGTCCCCAACCTTTATGACGGACGGGTGGGCAAACGCTCCGAGCTGGAACTGTGGGAGAACACGGGGAAGACCTTCGCCAACTACGGGCTGGTGACGGACAAGATTCCCAAGCGGGCCGACATGGAACGTTTCAGCACGGTGGCGGAACTGGATATGCAGGCCGGCATCGTCAGTCCGGTGTTCGACAAAATATACGCCGGAATTTTCGTTGACGGCACCCCCAAAGACATAAACCATCAATGACCATAGCGTAATGAACAAGGAATTACAAATAGACGACCTCACCAGAGGCATCAATGACGACGAACCTGCATTCAAGGGAGAAGGACAAGCGGAGCAAGGCACCGCACATCCCGGTGACAAGTGCTGGCAGGACTTCATGGCCTACCTTGAAGCGCCGACGGACGGGAACGGCAAGGCAGACCGTCTGGTATGCAAACTCGACCGCGACCTGGCCGACTCGCTTGACGACTGCGACATCCGTGGCCGCTGCCGTTCCGACCTCGTGAACGCCATCGTCCGCTCGTTCTTCGAGAACCACCTGTCCCTACTGGCGCAATACCGCCGCGAGAAAAAATCATTGTTCAACAACTATAATCCTGAATCCCATGCGTAGAATCAACTGGACAGAAGCCATGCTCTCCCGGCTTGCCGAGCTTTACCCCGTGGAGACCACCGCCCGCACCGCCTCCGTACTTCGGATAGGCGTGACGGCAGTGAAGGCGAAAGCCCGCGAACTCGGACTGGAAAAGCTGGCCAAGAGCCGGTGGCTGGACCGTGCCGGACACATCAGCCGCCACTTCGACAACCGTTCCTACGCGGAGATGGCCTGCGACCTGGGCATCAGCCGCACCACAGTAAGCCGCATGTCCTGCAAGCTGGGACTGACCCGGAGCAGGGCAGAGGGTTATGCGATGTCGTCCCGTGTACGCCGCGAGATGGTACGCCGCGAACGGCGCAGGGCAATTTTCGGGCTTGATCCGCTCACACGCCTCAAAGTCATCTCACACCGCGCCAAGGTCAGGATTCGCTCCCGGCTGAAAGCCAACGGATACATCACCGGCGTACACAGGAACATACTGTACTTCACCGAAGCCACATGCCGGAAAGCCCGGCTGGAAGCCAAGGCCACTAGACTTGGACTATCCTTCCTGCCTTTTCCCGAAGACAATACACCATTATCCAATGCCATATAGCCATGCAGTACGGACAAATCGTTTTTATCCTTTTCGTGGCAATGGCCTGCTATTACGCCTTCCTCATCTTCACGGACATCAGGAAAGCGCAGGCGGCCCGGAACGCGGAAAAGGAGAACCATACGGAAGAAGAGATAGACATATCGGACGAGGCAAGGAGCTTCCGTCCGACCAGAGTCAGCAGGGACGAGGAGAAGAAAGAAGAAGCGGTTAACCACGGGCAATCCGAACCAGACCCTCGACAAGGAAAAGACTTCCGCCGCCCCGGCTACCGTGAGGCCATCATGACCGACGGCATCCTTGTGGACGACCTCATCCATGAAATCGACAGGCTGGCGGAAACCGGCACAAGCGACCTCGGCCTTGTCATATACACCTGCGAGAACGCAAGGTGAGCAAATACACGTTCCTTTAGCGACTCCTGTTCCTTTGGCGATGAAACAACCTTTTAATGATTAAAGAAATGCAGACACTAAAAAGAAAATGCCTACGCGCATTCGTCCGTTTCAAACAGTCAGCGTTCGCCCGGAAGGGCACGCTCGCCCTCGTGGCGCTCACCCTCGCCGCCGGCGATGCAATGGCCGGAAGCAAGGGAGCGGCAGGCTTCACCAAGGCCACGCAGGAAGTAAGCTCCTACCAGACTCCCGTCTCCAACCTCATGAAAGCCATTGCGGCGGTCATCGTTCTTGTAGGTGCGTTCAATGTCTATTTCAAGATGCAGAACGGCGACCAGGACGTCAAGAAGACCATCATGCTGACCATCGGCGGTTGTATCGCGTTCATCGCATTATCAGAGGCCTTGCCACTCTTTTTCACGTAAATCATGGAAGAGAATAAGAGTAATCAAGATGGTTTTCCCGTGTTCAAGGGACTCCAGAAGCCGTTGGAGTTCATGGGCATCCGCGGCCGCTTCCTCACACTGGCGGCGGTAGCCATAGGCGTGTCCTTCGTGGGATTCATCGTCTTCTCCATCGCCCTTGGGAAACTTGCCGGATTCATCGCCATGCTGGTGATGGCCGCCGCAGGGCTGGCCACCATCTTCGTCAAGCAGCGCGGCGGACTGCACAGCAAGAAACGGGCGAAGGGCATCTACATCTATAAGAACATCCGAAAAACGAATTGAAAAACCAACAAACAGAAAGCAACCGATGGCACAGAACAGGAAACGGGCATTCGAGGGGCTTTACGCCCAGCTGGAAGAGACGGACGGCCATGCCGTCCTCTTTTCCGCCAGAGGCGAGTCTTCGGTCATATTCGAGATGGCCAACCCCGTGCAGCAGCTATGCACGGACGCGGAGCAGTACCTGCGGTTCCAGGACGTGCTCTCCAACCTCGTGCAGACGCTCGGTGAGGGCTACGCCTTGCAGAAGCAGGACATCTTCTGCAAACAGGCCTACCACCACGACGTGCCGGAGGATGCGGAGTTCCTGACGCAGAGCTATTTCCGCTACTTTGAGGGAAGGGAGTTCACCGAGATACGCACATACCTTGTCATCACCCAGGAGGCGCAGCGCGGCCAGTTCGTGCAGTACGACCCGAAGATGTGGGCGGAGTTCCATGCCAAGGTAAGCAAGGCGGAGGACATCCTGAGCGAGAAGCACATCCGCCACAGGCGGCTGACAAAGGACGAAGTTGACGAATACTGCCACCGTTTCATGGCTTTCCGCTTCCGCCACGGCCCGTTCTCCATGACCAACTTCAAGGCTTCGGACGAGTACCTGAAGGTGGGCGGCCGCGTGGTGCGCTCCTATCCGCTGGTGGACATCGACGAGATAAACCTGCCCTCACGCATCAGGCCGTACACGCAGGCTTCCGTCAACGGATATCCCATCGCCACCGACCTTTTCTCGTTCCTGACAAGCGTTCCACATGCGGACTGCGTGGTGTACAACCAGGTGGTGCAGATACCAGGCCAACGGAAGCTTCTCCGCAAATTGCAGGCCAAGGCCAAACGGCACGGCTCCATGCCCGACCCGAGTAACCGTATAGCCAAGGCCGACATTGAGGAGGTCTTGGAAAAACTTGCCGTGGACAGCTCCCTGCTGGTCTACGCCAACTTCAACATCCTGGTGAGCTGCCCGGCGGACAAGGTCACTCCTGTCACTTCCTACCTGGAGACCAAGCTGTACGGGTGCGGCATCATGCCCTCGCGCACGGCCTACAACCAGCTGGAGCTGTTCACCGACAGCTTCCCCGGCAACGCCTACGCTTTCAATCCCGACTACGACCTGTTCCTCACCCTGTCGGACGCCGCCCTGTGCTTCTTCTTCAAGGAGCACCTGAAGGAATCGGAGGACACGCCCCTGACCACATATTACACCGACCGGCAGGGACTACCCGTCTGCATCGACATCACCGGCAAGGAGGGCAAGGTGAAGATGACCGACAACGCCAATTTCTTCTGCATCGGGCCTTCGGGAAGCGGCAAGTCGTTTCATATGAACTCAGTCGTCCGCCAGTTGTTGGAACAGCAGACGGATGTGGTCATGGTGGACACGGGCGACTCCTACGAGGGCATCTGCGGCTACTACGGCGGCACGTACATCTCCTATTCCAAGGAGAAGCCCATCTCCATGAATCCCTTCAAGGTCACGGAGGAGGAATACAGGCTGAACTTCGGCGAGAAGAAGAACTTCCTCAAATCGCTGGTGTTCCTCATTTTCAAGGGCAACGCTTTTCCCAGCAAAATTGAGGACATGATAGTCAACCAGACCATCGTGGAGTATTACGACGCCTATTTCCACCCATTCGAGAAATTCACGGAGAAGCAGCGTGCGGAGTTGCGGCAGAAGCTCCTTGTAGACTCCAAGATGGATGACGACTACGAGAAGTACAACCACGAGATGGAAGACATCGACCGCCTGATAAACGCCAATGACCAGCCGGAAGTGCCGGAACGCCGCGCCCTGCTACTCCCCTCGGAAGTCAGGCGCATGAAGCTCGTCCGCCAGTGCCGTTCGCTCATGGCCCTCATATGCGACAAGGCCGCCTCGGAGTCTGAAAGGGAACACGCCGCACATATCGTGGAGAAATACCGCAAGGAGCTGTACGAGAACACCATGCTCGTCAAGATTGACAGGCAAATAGACCGCATGGAGGAGCAGAAGCGCAGGCTGAAAGTCAGGGAACTGTCCTTCAACTCCTACTACGAGTTCGCCGTGGAGCGCATCCCGCAAATCACTTCCCTGGAGAAAATAACATTCGACATACATAACTTCGCCGCCATCCTCAAGCAGTTCTACCGGGGCGGCGAGCTGGAAATGACGCTGAACGCCGACCTGGACGTGGACCTCTTCAACGAGCGTTTCATCGTCTTCGAAATCGACAAGATAAAAGATGACCCCGTGCTTTTCCCCATCGTGGTGCTCATCATCATGGACGTGTTCCTCCAGAAAATGCGCATCAAGAAGGGGCGAAAGGCCCTGATTATCGAAGAGGCGTGGAAGGCAATCGCCTCGCCCACGATGGCGGAGTACATCAAGTACCTGTACAAAACCGTCCGTAAGTTCCACGGCATCGCCGGGGTGGTCACGCAGGAGCTGAACGACGTGATAGACTCGCCCATCGTGAAGGAGGCCATCATCAACAACTCCGACGTGAAGATACTGCTCGACCAGTCCAAGTTCAAGGACAGGTACGAACAGATAGCCGCCATATTGGGCCTGACGCCCGTGCAGCGGCAGCAGATATTCACCATCAACGCGCTTGACAACCACGAGGGGCGCAGCTACTTCAAGGAGGTGTGGATATGCCGTGGACAGCACTCCGACGTCTACGGCGTGGAGGAAGCCCCCGAATGTTACTGGGCCTACACCACCGAGCGGACGGAAAAAGAGGCGTTGAAAACATACCTGCGGCACTACGGCACGGTGCAGGAGGCCATCACGCGCATCGAGGCCGACCGTAAAAAAGCGGGCAGCCCCAAGTACCTGGAGTTCGCCAGAGAAGTCAACCAACATCAAAAAGTAATGTCATTATGGGAAAGCTGAAAAACATATTGTTAGGAACATTCCTGTTTGCCGCGTCCGCCCCCACGTTTGCCGGATGGCGCATCGTCATAGACCGTAACTGCATCGCAACGGTGGGCGCCAACCTGGCCTCGCAGAAGCTCATCGAGGGGCAGCACAACCAACGGCTGGACTCCATCGCCTCCAAGAAGCAGAAGGTGGAACTCTACACCGTGAGCATGGCCACCATCAAGGAGCTGTACAAGCTCTCGATGGAAAACATCTCCGGTTTCGGTACGGAGAGTCTTTACTACAAGGAAATCGGAAGTTGCGCCTTCGATATCCTCAAAGACGTGCCGGAACTTATTGAAACGGTGGGCAGGGCGAAGTTTACGAACAAGCTGCTTTGCCTCAATGAACTCGGCAACCTCGTAGCCGAGACCCAACAACTGGTGGGCGACTTCGTGAACATCGTGAACAACGCCAGGGTGCAGAACCCGCTCAAAGGGGAAGCCACGGCGGAGAGGAAAAGCGACGGGTACAACCTGCTCGACCGCTACGAGCGGCTGACCCTGGCCAATCGCATATATACTGACCTTACGAAGATACGCTACAAGGTGGAGGGAATGATGCTCATGGCACAGTATGCCACAGCGGACGACCTCTTCTTTGCCATCGACCCGGAGGGCTGGGCAAACGTGGTGACCATGAAGAACCGTGTCGGTAGCCTTGTCCAGTCATGGAACGGGCTTGTAGCTTCCAATTACTGAACCAGACAACAAGAGCCATGGACTATAATATAAAAGGTATAGGAAATTACAGGGCGTTTTTTGTTGCCGCCTTTATGGCAATCGCCGTCCTGTCGCTTCCCGTCAGGGTATCGGCCGGAGTCATCCCCAAAGACCTCCCGACCATCGAGGCCCTGATTGCCTTGCACAAGGCCGTCAAGAAGGACGAGGACAAGGCCATGCAGCGTGTGGCCGCCAGCTTCGGCGAGCAGTCGCTCCTCACCAAGGGGGCCGGCAAGTTCAACGACGTGCGCACCACCCTGAACACCAAGCTGGACAATGCCCATTCCTACTTAGTGCTGGCAGGCGCCATCTCTTCCACGGCCAACGCACTGTACCGGTTGGTGAAGGAATACAAGGACTTCACCTCCAACACGTTCGGCCATGTCAGCAAGAAGCCCTTCGTGGCGTGGTACTATGCCGACGCCAACCTGGCCATATCGAGGGAAGTGAAGCACTGCTACAAGCTTTATGCGTCGGTGGCCGCTTCCGGCATCAACCTGATGAAGGCTTCCATGGACGAGAAGCTGAACCTGGTGATGACGCTGAAAACCACCATCGACAGGGCGAGGTACATCATCGACAACGCGAACCTGTACTGCTACTTCATTACCGACTGCGGATGGAAGCCGGATTACATCTGGGAGATACTGAACTCCGAGGTCAAGGACGAGATAGCGAAAACGATAATAGACAAATGGAACAAAGGATATGAAAGTTAAAGAGGCCATATTATTGCTGTGTGTAGTCTTCGCCCCGGTTGTGGCGGAAGCACAAGTGCCCGTCCGTGACAACGAGAAGAAGAAACAGTGGCAGTCCATGGAGAACGGGCCGTGGGACTTCGCGCCCGACTGGTACTATTATTTCCTGCACAAGGGTTACTCCGGCGCGGAAATGTATTGGAAATGGGCGGGCTTCAAGTCCGGCTTCCGTGTCCGCTTCAAGGAATCCAAGTCGAACATCAAACGCATCATGCCCACACGGGTCATATCCGAGGAGACCCAGCGGCAGAAGCTGGAGAAGGTGGAGGAAGAACGCAAATATGTGGAAGAGCTGTACAAGGAGGAGCTTGTCCGGGAGGCCGACCGCGCCGTTGACCTGGTCTATCCGGCCTACAAGGACGAGTTCAACCGGATGCAGGACTGCATCACCGACGGCCTGCTCTATTGCATGACGAAAAGCGGCGGAAAGTTGAAGCCGCAGGTGGACGAACTGGGCAGGCAGAATGAAATCCTTTGCGCAGGTATTGCCTATATCCGCAAGACGGGCGTGGGCTACGGACTGGAGAACGCCAAGCGGCAGCAAGCCTACGAAGAAGCCAAAGGAAAGATGGAGGCACTCGTGAAACAGACCGCCAACCTCTGCGCCGTGGCCGCCACACATTATTAGAATTAAAATGTATTACATGAAGATAAGAATACGATTATGCAACTGTCTGCTGTTTTATTGACCATAGGCCTTCCGGCCATCGACGAGAGCCTGGACAAGCTCCTTGTCGCCATGGAGACGTTCCCCAACGTGGCCGTGCTGGGCGACGCGGTGGGACTGGCCCGTATCATCGGGCTGCTGCTCGCCCTCTGCGTGGGTTCCTACGAGTGCTGGATGATGATGCTCGGACGGCGCGGCATGGACGTAATGAAGCTCCTCCGCATCGTCGGCATCTCCATCTGCATCTCTTCCTCCTCGTGGATATGTGACGCCCTGCAGGTGCCCGGCAAGGGACTTGAAAGCGCGAGCAAGGCGATGGCGCAGGCCAAGAACAAGGAGGTGGCCGCCTTCGAGCTGAAGGTGGCTCAAAAACAAAGCGAGTACCTTGACCGGCTGCGCACCGTACAGGATTCCATCGCAACCGCGCAGCAGGTGGCCGCCATCGGACAGGACGCCGCATGGTGGGACAAACTCATCTACAACGTGGAGAACCTTGGCAACACCATCAACAACTACGCCCAACGGGCGGTGGTGGCCACGGAGACCAAGGTCAGCGAATGGATAAACGATGTCATCCGCTTCGTGGGAGAGCTGATTTTCCAGATGTCCTACTACGGCATCCTCGTGGCGCAGCGCATCTTCATGGCCATCATGATGATATTCTGCCCCATCATGTTCGCCCTGTCCCTCGCCCCGCCGTGGAACTCGGCGTGGAGCCAGTGGATGTCCAAGTTCCTTTCCCTCTCGCTGTGGGGATTCGTGACCTACATGTGCCTGTACTACGTTGACTTCATCCTGCTTTATAACCTGCAACAGGATTTGGTGGCCTACGAGCACCTGCTTCACGGTTCGGTCAACTCATGGTCGCAGATAGGCGCGTTGGGGCTGCAGGGCATCGGCTCCAACTGCATGTACGCCATGGGAATGCTGGTCGGCGCGTACATTATACGTTTCGTTCCGGAAGTGGCCTCGTGGCTCATCCCCGGCGGCGTAAGTTCGGGCGCGGCCACGGCGGCAGGCTCCACGGCGACGGGCATCGCTTCCATGGCAGGAGGCGCGGCCGGTTCGGTGGCCGGGGGCGCGATTTCCATGGTCAAGCCCAAATCAGGAAGATAAACCTAATATTTCAAGAATATGCTCATAGAATCACTGGCACAGAAAACAAGGCTCGCCATGATAACGGTGCTGGCCACCATAGGCGGTTGCGCCGTCATCTGCGGTTTCACCGTATGGTGCTGCCTTTCCTTGGTGAACAAGGAAAGGGACCAGATATACATATTGGATGGCAACATCCCGTTCCTCGCCGAGCGCGCGCAGCTGGAGGCCAATTTCACGATGGAGGCCAAGGCGCACATCCAGCTCTTCCATCAGTATTTCTTCAACCTGCCGCCCGACAACGACTACATCAAGTGGACACTCGGCAAGGCCATGTACATGGCGGACGGCACGGCGTTGAAACAGAAGCAGGCGATGGACGAGAACGGCTTTTACTCCGACATCATCTCCTCGTCGGCGGTCTGCACCGTCATGTGCGACTCCATCGACTTCGACGAACAGGAACGGAAGTTCACCTACTACGGTACGCAGCTCATCAAGCGGCGCACCCGTGACCTGAAGCGTTCTTTGGTCACGACCGGATATGTCGAGTCCGTGCCAAGGACGCGGAACAATCCCCACGGGCTGCTGATTACCAACTGGAGGACGCTTGAAAACAAGGATTTGGACTACTAAATGCGATTTGGATATGAGAATCAGAAAGAAACTTCGGGAAAGCAGGCTAAGGACGCACCTGCAAATCCGCGCATGGCTGCAACCCAAACTGGGAAAGGCCGGGGAAAGACTCCGGTTGGCCGGTCGTATCCGTCTGGCGAACATCTGGGCCCGGAAGCATCCGAAAAGGACTTTTGCCTGTGTTACGGGAACATTGTCGCTCTTGCTGGTATGCTCCCTTGTCATGAACAATAGCAAGCCGGACGGGACGGACAACGCACACGGCATCGGCGCCATTGCCAGCATGGAACCCCTGTTCCAAGGCTTCCGCACCATACAGTCGAACAAAGGCCTGCACCGTGCCACGATACAGGAGCTGGCGGACAGCGGACGGGCCATCCGACGGGAACTTGACTCCCTGATAGCCATGCCTCGGAAAACGCACGGTGACTCCCTGCGGATTGTCAGGCAGTACAGGCGGCTGGAGAACATTGTAAAATTCATCAATAACAACGGAGAACATGATTAAAGTCAATTTCAAACAACCCAAGTACATCTTCCCGGCGGTCATCTTCATACCGCTGTGCGCCCTGGTGTATTTCGTGATGCAGACTTTTGGGGGCGGCGGAGAGCCGGAACAGGCCGTGGCCACCGACCGCATCAACACGGAACTGCCCGAAGCACACGCCGAGGAAGCCGGGGACAAAATGTACGAGATGTCGCGCCGCTTCGGCGACGAGGACGCCTTTACCGCCGTGGGAGGCATTGGCGAGGAAAAGGAGGAGAAAGAGGAGCCGGGACACGGCTACAGCGAGGAGGAACTGGACGAGCTGGACGCAGCGGAAGCGGAGCGAATCCGGCAGCAGCAGGAAATGGAGGAACTGGAACGCTCGCTGGCGGAGTCCAGGCGGCACATCAATTCATACGCCTATGGCAACAATGCACCTTCGGACCGTCCGTCTGATGGAAGCAGTGGCATGGGCTACACTTCGCAGGACGACTTCGCCCGTGACCTTGAGGAAATCCAGCGCCGCAGCTACGAGAGGCAGAAGGCCATCGGGCGCGGCCTTGGGTTCGGCGACCCGGAAGCGGAAGAGGCGGCCAAAAGGCAGCGTGCCGACTCGCTGGCGAGAATCCGCAAGGAAGAGGCGGAACGAAACCGCCCGAACCTTGTCATCAAGTCTGCCGACACCAATGCGGACAAGTTCCATACGGTGGCCGCTCCCGACGGTACGGCGGAAGCCAGGCTGATACGCGCCATGATAGACCAGACCACCAAGGCCAAGGAAGGCACGCGCCTGCGCTTCAAGCTGCTTGACGACGTGACGGTGAGCGGCACCAAGTTGAGGAAAGGTACTTACCTCTACGGCACGGTGACGGGATTCTCCAGCCAGCGCGTGAAGGCTACCATCACCAGCATACTTGCCGGGGACAAGTTCATCAAGGTCAAGCTGTCCGTATTCGACAACGACGGCATGGAGGGCTTCTACGTGCCCGAATCCTCGTTCCGCGATTTCGTGAAGGACGCTAGCTCCAACGTGGTGCAGCAGGACATCAACATCGAGTCCGACGGCGGCTACGGCTCCGGCATATCCGGCGAGGCCATTGCCTTGCAGGCCCTGCAGAACATGTACAACTCCGCCACTTCCGCCCTGTCGTCCAACATACGGAAGAACAAGGCGAAAATCAAGTACAACACCATCGTCTACCTCATCAACTCGGACGATGCAAGGTGAACATGATTTGAAAAACAAATACATACTTACTTATATGAAAGCAAGAACCATCTTACTGACTTTGCTCTGCGCCGTGGGCATGACCGCCTACGCCAACGAGAAAATCTATGTCAACCGGGACGTGACCACGCACATCGTCATGCCCGAACCCATCAAGCTGGTGGACATCTCCACCCCAAAGATTGCAGGCAACCAATGCACGGACAACATCGTCCGCATCAAGCCGTACCACGATGAGGGCGATTCCATACGGTCCGGCGGCTACACGGAGAACGAGCTGCTGGGCACCATCACGCTCATCGGGGAAAGACACATCGCGCAATATGACGTCCTTTATACCGAAGAGCCAGGACAGGCGGCCGCCATCTTCGAGGTGCCGTACACTCACACGCAGTCCTACATCAACCCTGAAGTCACCATGCCCATGTCCGAGATGGCACGCTATGCGTGGGCGGTGTACGGCAGCAGGCGCAAGTACAACCAGATCGTGACGAGGGCGCACGGGATGAAGGCCACGGTCAACAACATCTACGCCGTCGGGGATTACTTCTTCATCGACTTTTCGCTGCGCAACAAAACGAAGATTCCCTACGACATCGAGGAAATCCGCGTGAAGCTCACGGACAAGAAGGAAACCAAGGCGACCAACTCGCAGACCATTGAGCTGTCGCCCGTGTTCACGCTCAACTCCACGAGGAAGTTCAGGAAGGACTACCGCAACGTGATGGTGCTGCCCAAGCTGACCTTCCCCGACGAGAAGGTGTTGCGCATTGAAATATCCGAGAACCAGATCAGCGGACGGGTCATCGTGCTGACCCTCGAATACGAGGACATCCTCCATGCGGACGGCTTCGATGCCGACATCCTGAAGGACGCTGCCTACTATCCTTATTACTACATCTCTTATTCTGACAAATGATGAAGAAGTTTCTGATTACCTTATGCTGTGCGGCCGTTTCCATTGGCGCATCCGCACAGGACGGCAAGCTGGCGGTAAACGCCGGCTTCCTGTTCCCGTCCACCCTGAACGCAACAATCGGCTACGAGCGTCCGTTGTCATACGGGAATGCCGTGGAACTGTACGGCGAGGCCGGCACCCATTGGCAGGAAAAGGATTTCTGGAAAGGCTACTATTGGGACGGCGGCATCGTCTACAAGCACCGGCTGGTGCGCTATAAGAACGGTATGCTGCGTTTCCGCTTCGGCCCGCAGTTCGGCGCGGTGCAAAAACGGTTCTTCATCGGATTGGAGGGAGGGTTTGAATACAGCTATGTGTTCCGTAACGGCTGGGAGTTCGCCCTGATACAGAAGAACAACGTGAACTTCCTGCACGGCGACACGTTCCGCAACGGGTTGTTGCTTGGAGTGAAGATACCTTTTTAACCACTTGTAAACAAAACAGAAGGCATGGCATTTGAAGAGACAAGGGAACAGCAGCAGATGTACAACTACTTCCGCAGCTGCATATACATCTTCCTAATCATAGAGATTGTGATGAACCTGCCCGTCACAGCGGACAACCGTGTCACGCAGTTCATTCTCGACCTGTTGGGGCGTTTCAAGGTGTTCAACACCGTATCGGGCTGCAAGGTGGCGGAGCTGGTGTGCATCTGCATCGTCTGCATAGGGACGAAAGCGAAGAAGGCGTTGAAGTTCAACGTGCGCACGATGGTGGTCTATCCCGTGCTGGCCGGGCTTACCCTTGTCGGGCTGTGCTTCGTGTTCCACGGGATGTATTTCGGCGTCAGCTGGTTCGGCTTCCCTGCCAACCGCATCCTCTACGCCATCTGCTCGGTTGTCGGCACCATGCTGGTGCATCAAGGGCTGGACGGCATCGCCAAGTATTACAACAACAAGGTGGGCGAAGACCGCTTCAACTTCGAGAACGAGTCGTTCCAGCAGTCGGAGAATCTTGTCGCCAATGACTACTCGGTGAACATCCCTATGATATATTATTGGAAGCGGAAGATGCACAGGGGATGGATAAACATCATCAACCCCTTCCGTGGGACAATCGTGTTGGGAACGCCCGGTTCGGGCAAGTCCTTCGGTGTCATTGACCCGTTCATCCGGCAGCACGCAGCCAAGGGCTTCGCTATGATGGTGTACGACTTCAAGTACCCCACGTTGGCGAAGACGCTCTTCTACCAGTTCTGTAAGAACAGGAAGGCCGGCAGGCTGCCTGCCAACTGCGGATTCCGCACCATCAACTTTACCGACGTGGAGTATTCCGACCGCATCAACCCCATTCAGCGGAAGTATATCCCCGACCTTGCGGCGGCGTCGGAAACGGCGGCTACCCTGCTGGCATCGCTCAACAAGGGCGGCGGCGAGAAGAAAGGCGGTTCGGAGGCGTTCTTCACCAACTCGGCGGAGAACTTCCTCGCGGCTATCATCTACTTCTTCGTCAACTTCCACCCCGTGGGCTTCAAGGACGGCAGGAAGCTCAGGCGCTTCATCCTACACGAGGGAAAGAAGCTGGAAATCGTCATCAGGAATTGGGACGACTTCAACGCCATTGACAAGGACGGGAATGTGGTGCTGGATTTCGTGGACGAGAAGGGCAACGATGTTTCCACAGACGAAGATAGGATGTTCGTGGACTTGAACGGTTACAGCTATAAAGACCGCACAGGGAAACTGATACGTATCGACCGCTGCTGGTATGAGGACAAGGACGGCAACGAGGTGGAGCCGGACACTGTCACGGGGGAATATTCGGACATGCCGCACGTGCTCTCTTTTCTGGGCAGGCCATACGACCAGGTGTTTAACATCCTGATGCAGGACGACAAGATTGCTTCTCTCATGGCACCGTTCAAGAGTGCCTATGAGAACAAGGCCAACGACCAGCTGGAAGGCATGGTGGGAACGTTGCGTGTCAATGCGGCAAGGCTCGTGTCGCCGGAGGCCTATTGGGTGTTCACCGGGGACGACTTCGACCTGAAGATTTCCGACAGGGAACATCCGAGCTACCTCGTGATAGCCAACGACCCGGAGAAGGAGCAGGTCATCGGCTCGCTCAACGCCCTTGTGCTGAACCGTCTGATAACCCGTGTGAACTCCAAGGGGAACATCCCGGTGAGCATCATCGTGGACGAGCTGCCCACGCTGTACTTCCACAAGATAGACCGCCTTATCGGCACGGCGCGGAGCAACAAGGTGGCCGTGACATTAGGTTTTCAGGAACTTCCGCAACTGGAGGCGGACTACGGCAAGGTGGGTATGCAGAAAATCATTACTACGTGCGGCAACATCTTCATGGGGGCTGCCCGTAACAAGGAGACGCTGGAATGGGCGCAGAACGACGTGTTCGGCAAGGCCAAGCAGACCTCGCGCTCCATATCCATCAACGACCAGAAGGTGTCCACCACCATATCAGAGAAGATGGACTACCTCGTTCCGGCGGCGAAGATAGCGGACATGGCCACCGGATGGCTGGCCGGACAGGCGGCGCGCGACTTCACCGCCACGGACGAGAGTATGTTGGAGAAGTTCGACATCGAACAGTCGGAGGAGTTCAAGACCACCAAGTATTTCTGCAAGACGCACTTCGACATGAAGAAGATTAAGGACGAGGAGGAACACTACGTGCCGCTGCCCAAAATCTACGAGTTCAAGAACGACAGGGAGAAGGAAATTCTGCTCAACCGCAATTTCAAACGGGTTAATCAGGAGGTAGAGGATATGGTCAAGGAACTGCTTGGAATGAGCTAAGTGATTGTCTAACTGTTTCTGATAACATATTGAAAGATAATGATATATGAATATTGGTTCGACTTCCTATCTGCCTGAACCGCTTCCTTTGTTGAGCGGAAGCGCATTGAAAATCATCGCCGTGGTTTCCATGGTTATTGACCATTACGCATATTATCTTATGGATGGCAATACAATGGCTTATGAGGTGATGCGGTGCTTCGGGCGTATCGCCTTCCCCGTGTTCGCTTTCCTGGTTGCGGAAGGTTTCGCCCATACGCGGAACAGGATGCGGTACTTCCTTTCCCTCATGTTGTTCGCAGTCGTCAGCGAAGTGCCGTGGTATCTGTTGAACGGTGCGGACGGCACGCACAACGTGATGTTCACGCTGGCCTTGGGAGTGGCGGCATTGGCCGCATTCGAGAGGCTTTGGGAACATCGCATTCTATGCTGTCTTTCCATACTGCTGACAGCATGGTTGGCGGCATGGTTGGAAACGGACTACGAATGGAGGGGTGTACTGCTAATTGTGGTGTTCTATCTGTTAGGATTTGGCAAGGGTAAATTCGTCACTTTGCACAGGATGATGCAACTGCCGTTTGCCTTTCCGCTGATGATGCGCTACGGCATAACCGGTGCGCTGCTTGCGTGTGCGGTCATCTTCCTATATGACGGAACAAGGGGCTTCATACACGGGAATGTGGCAAAATATGGATTTTATGTTTTTTATCCTGCACATTTACTGCTTTTTTTTGCTTGTCAGTCAATGTTTTAAGGCTATGACAAAATGATTCTAAAAAATTAGCTACCTTTGCAATAAATCTTTGCTAAGTCTTTATGACGAAGCTGTTTAATGCTAACAACCAATTTATTGAATATATGAAAATATCATTGGTATCGGATAAGAATCAGATTATTGCAAATATCAAGACCATTGAAAAGTATTTGATGGGTGATTCAGACAATGATTTTGACATAATGGCTAAACATATAAGTCATGGACGGGTGTTCATCGCATATAAAATTGATGGTGATTTCCATTTTGCACCAAGTAGATTCATTGGCTACGCCAACAATACATTAGAACGGCACAAACAAAATCTTGACAAACACGGAACTATAACGACACAGCAAATTACCCGTATTCTAGGACATTCCAATATATATTCACAAGAACTGGAAGATGCCTATAAGACTTATTGTTTTTGGTTAGGCAAACAGCCATCTAAGAATAATAGAAGTTATTGGTGTTTGGAGGACGAAATTCCATGGGAATCTGTTAATAGCCACTTTTTTGAGGGAGGTAGGAAATTAGTGACCCATATGAAAATAGAACGTAACAGCAAAGTCGTTGCTGAAGCCAAATCTATATTCAAAAGGAATCATAATAACGAGTTGTATTGTGAAATATGCGGATTCAATTTTAAGTCTGTTTATGGTGAAATTGGTAAAGATTTCATAGAAGCTCATCATAAAATTGGATTAGCAACAACAGATGGTGAACACAAAATTGAGCCTTCCGACTTCTTAATGGCCTGTTCCAATTGCCATTCTATGCTGCACAGGGCTAATATATCAATCAATGAATTAAAATCAATTATAAAGGGATGTTCACACAAAAAGTAATAGAAGAATTGCAATCTTATGTTTATGCATTGGTAGACCCAAGAAATGACCATATCTTCTACATCGGAAAGGGCAAGGGGAACAGAGTATTCCAACATGCAGAAAATGCTCTTCAAGAGAATATTGACGGTCACAATCTTAAACTTGAAACAATTCGTTCCATTCATCAGGACGGCTTAAAAGTTAAGCATTATATTATCAGGCATAAATTGTCAGATGAAACCGCTTTTTTGGTGGAGTCTGTACTTATAGATATGCTGTCATACACTAAATTCAACAAGGAGAACCTGCTCACAAACATTACGAGTGGTCACCATCAATGGGACGAGGGTATAAAAACCACAGAAGAATTGTGCTTATTATATGATTGCCCAAAGATAACCCTCCAAGAAGGTGAATTGCTACTTCTTGTGAGTCTTAATAAAAGTTATGACCAATCTAAATCAACGGGCATTTATAAGCGAGCTAACGATTATGAATCAACCCGTAAATATTGGCCGATAAGCAAATCTATGATTACAAAAATCACCTATGTACTAGGTGTGTATAAGGGTATTGTAAGAACAGTATATAAACCAACAAAATGGTTGCCTTACAAGTGTGCAGATGATGGAACACAATTCAAAAAAATACGTTATGGATTTGAAGGGATTCCTGTTCCTGACTCACTCTACTTAAACACTGATGTATCAGAATATCCATTTGGTAGCGGAAGTTCGATAAGATACATAACAAAATGATATAAGTAATCATTCCTATTTAGTTTATACTATCGACGTATCTGTCATTCTGAGCGAAGCCAGTAGGGCGTAGTCGAAGAATCTCACTACATGCACTGCCCAAGGGAATCGTGTCTTTCGGGAGATGTTTCGACTTCGCTTCGCACCCCCTCTTACCTCCCCCGTTTGTCGGGGGAGAACAATGCTCAACATGACAGGCACACATCATATAAATTAATTTTCAACATCTACTTATTATAATAGTCCGTTAAAAAATCAACATATCGGCTAAGCGGCTTCTGCCACTATGCCAAATAGTTCTTTGATAAGTTTAGTATTAAAAGTTCTGTTCGGTTTCAGACCGGACTTG
>NZ_NFKD01000032.1:0-48924 GCF_002160215.1 Bacteroides sp. An19
GGCTCAGGGCGAACAACTTTGTAGAAAACATCTTTTCCACATGTATGGCACTGCATAATCTCAGAATTAAAATCAACCCTTGGAACTATCATAACTAATTTACATAAACTCTAATATATACCTCTGACTGAAGTAAGGCTGGTTCAACATACTGGAGGCTATTAAGCCAAAAATCACTTGGTATAAAGTCATGAGCTTCAAGATTAGCGTCAGTCCATATATTTAAACATCTTCTCCCTGCAAATTCCTTATCATCTTTTTTTAAGCTGCCTTTTGATGTTATATGTAAGAACCCCCCATATCAGGAAGTTGTTTTCTTCGGTAATCTTAATGGGTGAATATTCCTCATTGGCCGGAACAAGCCATATACAGTTTTCTTTATCATCAAAACGCACAATCTTCAGCGTGAACTCACCGTCGATGAAGGCCACGACAATGTCACCGTCCTGAGGATCCAGTGACTTGTCTATGACAAGAAGGTCGCCGTCATCAATGCCACAACCCTTCATGGAATCACCGGAAGCACGGGCATAAAAAGTGGTGGCAGGATGGCGTATCAGTACCCTATTCAGGTCTATGCTGTCAGTCATGTAATCCTGGGCCGGAGAAGGGAAACCCGCCCTTACACCTTGATCGGCAAACGGCAATGGCAGTTCACTGCTAAGATCGGCAGAAAACATTGTAAGTTTAACATTCATCCGAGCAACCCTTTCTCAACCATTTCCTTTCGGAGGATTTCTTTCTCTACTTCTGTCATATCAGCAAGTTTTAATCTATGAGGATTCTGTTTCTGATATTTCTTGACATCTTCTATCACATTCTGGAAGTCATATAAAAACTCACAAGAAGCTCCATGTCTTCTGTAAATTTCTAATGCAGCCTCCAACACTTCCACAGTGCAGGAATCATCACCCTGAAATACAACAGCCGGTATTTCATTAACGAGGCATTTTCTTAATAAAGCTAGTTGATCTTTCATATAGCCACTATCCTATCTATTTATCATTATTTCTGACTGGTGTATAATAATATTATAGTTGTGTAACTTTATCCTGTCTTTATGTCCCTTACAGATATTTGTAAAGGACATAAATGGATAGTTGTGCAAAACTATCCCTATTATATGCCTTTCAATCTGCTTATAGAGTCTATAAACTCTTTGGCCGGTTTGAAAGCAGGTATATTATGTTCTGGCACAATTACAGTAGTGTTTTTACTTATATTACGAGCAGTCTTTTCTGCCCTATGCTTTAAGATGAAACTTCCGAAACCTCTCAAATAAACAGGCTCCTGATTTTTCAATGAACATTTCACTCCAGTCATAAATGCCTCTATTACTGTTAATGCTGTTGTATAATCTATGCCTGTGGCAGAAGATATTTGTTTAACCAATTCAGATTTAGTCATATTGTTATTTATAAAGGTTGATAATAAATATATAAAAATGGATGCAAATATAATAATTAGGATGCATCTAACTTCAATAAGGACAAATATAATGAGTCACCCCACAAATCAAAGTATAAGTAAAGCAATGGCTTTAAATAAGACCGAATAGCCGGAACCTGCAAATATATTTTCTTATTAACCATAACGCATGAAAGCTTTTCATATCCCTCTGGTATATGCTTATTAAGTAGAGAGATAAAGTTTATTATCTTCTGAGGAGTAGGCCAGTTCAAGAACTGAATGAGCACATTCATTTCATCACAATACACAGATAGCTTATATGACATATCATGTGAAGAAGCAAATGAAGAAATAAAAAGCAGTGCCTCTAAATAATTGCTTCCGACCATTACTTTTATATCCCGTTCACAAGATATTTTAGACAAAACATAATCAACCAGCAAAGGAGAAGATGAAGCAAGTAAATAACCTGTAGAGTCCGGATCACCGGACTTGTCCAGTCCAAGGAACAAGATAGGATTCCAGCAGATATATACCGAACCGGACTTGTCTGTCCGTATCGAAGCAAGACACTGTTTGTCGTCAAATAAAAGTTTTGTAATCCCGTTTACAGAATCAAACTGAAAAAGATTGCGATAGGCATTTTCCCCTGACTTATCCTGATGTATGGATTTAAGCAAATATCCATGCAACCCCGAAACATGCTTGAGCTTTACATTGGTTTCCTTAGCTGATACATCAAACAAATAATCAATTATCTGCTGCCTGCAGCAACGTACTGGTAGAGAAAATTCTTCGCACTCCTCCTTGGCCTCAAAATTGGCATTGAGTAATTCAGCCAACACATTTATTGAAAGGTCAGTAAAACCGCACAATTCCATACAGCAAAGTACGTTATTTTCATTACAGTAAATTACATAACCTCTATTGTTGATTCTATATAGGCGAAAGAAATCGCCATGCTCAACCGGAGTATATTTTTTTAAAAGAGTTTGAAAATTCATATTTGATAATTTTAAAGTGACAAATCATTGTTTTTATGTTTCCTTTTACGTTTGGCTGGCAGAAAATCATCTTCCTTATTTTTCCTGCCGCCTCCTGTAATATCAATATCTGGAATGAAAGGTAAAGAAGAATGTGACATATATTCATTGTCGCGTTCCAAAGACTCTCGCCACTCCCCTACCCTATGAATCGTGTTGTCATGTAAAAACGGATCACTGGAGAAATGTCTCTGAATATTTGCGAAAGAAAATTTTCGCGATATGTCTGAGGCCTTAAATTCAAATGCCATATCTATATCCATAATAGAAAAAGAGAGACCATATACGCCTTGGCTATTCACATGTTCTTTTATACCTATACCGGATTCTCCCAATAAACGCTTAAAATCTTCATAAGAAGCGGATTTTCCCAACATCAGGTTCAGTTTATTAAAAATGAAATGCTTCTGTTCATCGTAAGACATAGACCTTACATCAAAGTTCATATTTCCATATCTGAATTTCTGAGGTAAGGATGTATCCTTAATATAGAATGAATCTTCAGACAAGCCATACACATAATATGACTTGTCTTTTTTACTTGTCAGACGCATATATACTCCATCCTTTTGCAGATTGGACCTGAATTCCTGAAAAGTATTGCTCACGGCATAGGCTTTATCGAGTCTGCATAAAAGGTCCTCTTTATATAATGACTTCATAAATCCACCTTTTTTGAGAATGGAAAGAATAGCATCATACTCATGATTGCCTAGAACAGACATCCATTCTTCATTGCTCAGTCTTGATTTGAATAATCTATCGCCAAGCAGCTCTGATGCACCAGATGAGGATAAAATAGTCATCACCCTATCTTTAACAGCATAATTTCTGGCTGCCTTCTTCAAAGCATTATCAAAATAGTAGCGTTGTCCGGAAATTGAAGACAACCGTTCTTTTGTCTTTCCATTTTCCGTAAGACTGATAAGGTTATATTTCTTTTCAAGATCTCTCGCCAGTTTTTCCGACCGTTTATAATCCAAAGAATTCGATACGGATTTCCCTTCGGAATCTATGCGGCTGTGCAATATATGAACATGGGAATGCTCCTTGTCGATATTTAAAATGACCGAATAGCAACAGTTCCCATACCCCATTTTTTCCATATATTCTGTCGACAGATTAACCCAATCATCATCAGATAGTCTTTCACCGGGAGAAAGATTCAAAGTAATTTCAGAATAAGGCAGTTTCACCCTGTCATTAAGCGAAGAGAAAAGAAACATATACTCTGAAAATGAAGTTAAGGCATCACCCGTAGAATTGAATAATTCTTTGGCTTCACCTGAAGATATTTTCTCCAGTTGGTATTCGATTTTTCGGCACAATGTTGACATGGATGAAAAAGCCGGTTCAATTTTAGCAATCATTTCATACGAGTTTTTTTGTTATTTCTGATATCATATTTAACGAATCATGTATCTCCTGAAGGTGGATTTTTATGTTATCTTCATGAGGTATCAGGTTAATTTGTTTTGCTATCTGGTTAAGATTGTTACCTATTCTCTTCAATTCTATAACGGTTTGAATATCGGTTTTCGTAACGACAGAACCTTTCAATGACATATTGCGCACATAAGAAGATATATTCATATCATGTCTTTTTGCCAAAAAAACAAGCATCTCTTTCTCCTTTTCTGTCAACCTCAATATAATAGATTGGGTACGTTTTTCGTTCATAATACAAGTCCTAAATTTGTGAGTAAAACGAGCAGAATACATCAACTCGGTTGATGCAAGGAGTTTTTGTATATACAAAAACATACCTTGCGTGTACTAATGTAATAAATATGATTATGGTAAGCAATAATACTGAAGAATTTTCGTGATTTAATTAATCTGGATTAAAAAAACAAAGGTATAAAGAGTCCAAATATAGCGGAAGTTACTTTGTAACATTGTAACATTTGCAACAAAGTAACTTTGTACATATTATACATAGCAAACAATGTTACATTGCAACATTTGTACTAATGTACTAATGTGCAAATATTACATTAACACATTAGTACTTACTTACTTTATTACTTACTTTATTTATTTCTTTCTTTATTAATATATTAAATATTTTATTTCTTATTTTCTTTATATCATATTAATGTATGTATTTAATTTATTATGTACGATATGTATTACTTATATACGTTAGGAATAAATATCTTTCTTTTTCACGTAATAAATTATGTTATTTCTTGCATTATTAATTTCTAAATTTTATATTTGCACAATAACTAAATTTGATAGATTATGGGGAAGAAATTACCTGGTATAACGTTAGCATTCGAAAACCCCAAAGGTGGGGTTGGAAAATCAACACTGACTGCATTATTCGCAGGCTATGTACACTCATTGGGTGAGGACGGCATAAAAATTGGAGTTGTGGATATTGACGACATGCAAAATACAATGGGAAGGCTTCGCCAATCCGAAAGTGATGAAAGCAACAACTTGAAGGAAGAATACGAAGTAATGAATATTTCTTCCTCAGAGTTCATCAACCAGCTGGATTTCCTGAAAGAAAGTTTTGATGTCATATTAGTTGACTTTCCGGGTAACCTTAAACAAAATGGTGTGGTAGAAACCTTGCATTTCATTGACATCGTTATTATGCCTTTTGAACCGAACAACACGGATTTAAGTGCTACTTTATACTTCTATGATAGTGTATATAAAAACATCATAAAGGCACGAAAGGAAAATGGCATGAAGACAACCGTAAGAGGTGTGATGAATAGGGTAATGCCAAATGTTCTGGAGTTTAAGGAAATAATTAAAAATAAGGAAAATCTACCTTTCCAGCTCATGGAAAGCTATATCAAAGATTCGAGGGTGGATTATCAGAGGAACCTGTCAACATTAAGCAGCAATTACCATCATCCGTGTGACCAGTTCTGTGAGGAAGTGATAGAATTAATCAGCAAACATATTGAGGAGGAATAACATGGGAAATAAGACGACATCAACCGGCATGAGCAAACTCTTGGCCAATGCATCCAAGATGGAAAAGGAAATAAAGGAAACGGAAAATGTGGCTCCTACAATAACAACGAATCCGGAACTAGCACAAAAAGAAGAAGGGCAGCAAGAAATAAAAGAAGCTGTTAAACCTGAAAACGTACTTTCGGAAAAAAAGGATAAAGCCATCCAAGAAAATGTCGAAAAGGACAAAGAAGCCAACCGAAAAGAGGAGTATAACTTATTATTCCAGGAAAGGAAAATAAAGGAGGTGGAAATGATCCGCATCTCAAAAGAAACACATGGCAAACTTAAGAGACTTGCAAATGTTTCAGGTGTAAGTATGCATGTGTTAGCCACCAATATTCTTGAAGCCGCATTTGAAAAATACAATAAAGAAATTCAAGCGGCAGTAAAGAAGTATATGAATTTATAGGATTTTGAATCTGACACATAATCAAAACCGAGTAATGGGCAAAGCCGGTACATCAACATTACGGCTTTGCCCGATAATTTCCTTGGCAAAATTGCAGATTCCACTGAGGTTTAGCGCAATAGAGAGGCGATAACCCTTGTAAAGTCGGATATGTCACCTTCGACACTCGCTTTCTCCAATGCCTGCATATATTCGTTTCTTCTATCAACTGGAATGACTGTCCAGTTATAACCGCCGGAAGCAAGCATCGTATTTAGTATAAAACGCCCCATGCGTCCGTTGCCATCCATATACGGGTGAACGAATACAAAGAAGAAATGCCCCAATACAGCCCTGACAGCCGGACTGGGTTCATTCTTCAATAAGTCGAAAAGGACATCCATCGCATCATTGACAGCGGTAGGAGGGAGGGGTATATGCAACGAGCCGCGTATATACACCTGTCCTGTACGATACCCGACTAAATCTGATGGCTTTAATATATTCGCAACAATGAAAGGAGACCACATCTCAAAATACCAGTTCCCGTGAGATTCCTCAATGGCTTCACCCGGATTCTTACCTTTCAGGATTTCCAATATGGTACGTTTTACCTCTTGAAATGCCTGATAATAGCCTCGCGCAACCAACGCATTCTTTTGCTCTTTATCTTCACTTTCCGGTTTCCAGTCTCCGGCACCTACCTTTGCAATCAGTTCGGGAGACACTTTGTAGCCTTCTATGGAAAGCGAATGATAAGCATCCTCAGTATACCTCTCATCGACACTTTTCAGATACCCTTCTATATCAGCATTCATTCCTGGAGCCTTTGGGAACAATGACAATACTGTTTTTCTCATATTCTCCCACATAAGTCTCAGCCGGGTGGCATAGGGGGAAATCTGATAAGTTATAGGAATGGCAGGAGTGTGGCTGAAAGGGTCTTCTTCAACCACATTATACCCAAGTCTTTTCATAAACTGCATTATGGCATCAGCGATTTTGTCATTCCCTATATTACGGAAAGCACCGACTATTCTACCTGCTCTTAATGAAGCTCCTTTCTCCGAAAGGATTCTGATAAGGTCAGAAGCATCTTTTACCATTGACAGACAGGTGCGTGCGGCTACCTCTTCCGTCTGAAAATAGGAAGGGGAGGCATAAACCAGCCCTTCAGCCAATGAATACATATTCACACCATATAAAGGATGCTTGGTAATCTCTGCCGGAACATCCGCTTTCAAGTCAAACAGAGAAGTACCATACATCAGTTTTATCATGTTATTGTTGCCATGCGGGGAACGTATAATCGATTGTACGGGAATCGTGCTCTTCCCGGAATGGATGTCAAGTGACTGTTCAGGAGTCAGGCACCACTCATTTCCGAACCGTTCTGTAGCATATTTAGCCACAAAATACCAGTACGAGGTGTACCATACTGTTGTGTCCCCTTCTGCACCCGGTCTAGAAGAAATATACCAGCCTTTCATCACTTCCTGTAAATATCCGCTTTTAAGCAGCCTGTTCAGGTGGGTACGGCTGATTTCATTTGTTCCTTTCAACACAACACATGTTTTATCGTCCTGTAAAGCTTGCAGCACCTTTAAGGACTCAACCATTTTTTCCGCTATCGTTGCCATATAATAGAATCACAAGTTTTTTATTGTTTGCAGTTACACGTTTTATTTGATTTGCAAACACACGTTTTTATTTGCAAATATAAAAATTAAAATCCATAACTAATTATTAATTAAAGAAATAATTTTTATATCGAATAAACTATCAGGTTTTCTAGATAAATGCATGTAAGCCATCGTTAACTTATATACTAACATAACAACCGGACAATTCTTCACAACTGGCACTGCCAGCGAAGGCAAGTGGGACACTTTTACACATCTGCAGGAATAGCTTATTTTTCCTGTAAAACCCCAACTGTTAATAAAGCAAAAAACACAAAGGTTCTCTCAGATAATATTTTTCCGAAAGTATGTATCCATCAGTCGAAGCATTTGTTTTTATTAGGTTTTTAGGATATTAGGAAAATGTGGGATGGTTTTACACATCTGGTAAAATCAGGAAATCCCCGCAAGCTGCTTTCAGAGGGAGCTTTTAGGGATTTTGAAAAAAGAGAGAAAGGACACTTTTACACATCTGAGGGATAATCTGGGACACTTTTACACATCTGCGAAGATCAAACGGGACACTTTTACACATCTGCGAAGATCAAACGGGACACTTTTACACATCTAATCGGAGTAAACGGGATGGTTTTACACATCTAATCGGAGTAAACGGGATGCTTCTGCACATCTGCAAAGGTAAAAAAAAGAGGTGTCAGGACGTTTTTGCACAACTAATGAAGGAAAGAAATTAATCCAAACAGGAAAAATACAATGTTTATTTTTGCACCAGCCATTTGGGATGCGATTTATATTGGCTTACAGAAAAAGCAAGTGGGACACCTTTACACATCTGGAGATAGAATATAGTTATCTATTAGCTATTTAGTGTATTATTTATACACTAAATGAATAGAAAATCGCTATATTTGCGAACAAATGGCGAAAATGATGGCTGAATCTGAACAATATAAAGAATTAAGCAGGGTACCACGCACACTTAGCGAGCCCTACAATGGTGATAATCTTGATCTGCTGATTGAATCAGGAGGAACAATCATGCATGATATTATAATTTTTGCCGCCAATACACAAATGAAGGACTTGTTTGGTGAAACTTGGTTTTCAATGGAAGACTTCTGCACTGTAATGGGGTATGAGAGGACAAAGCTCCAGCGTAAATTGACCGAAGAACAAAAAGCGAAAACATTTGGCGCAATTAAACCAGTCTATAAGACCGAATATGCGGGTGAACAGATAGAGCACCCCATAGAGACTTTTTTTGAATCCGCCTTATTCAGTTTAGGGAAGAATACACTCAGTGTAGCCTATAATGTCAATGGAGCCACAAGATACAAATTTATCCCTATCTTGGAAAGCTTCGACATTAAGGACAATTTTGGGACAAAGAAAAAGACCAAACGAATGTATAAGGTCAACCTGAGCAAAGAGCTGAAGAATCTGATGTTTACTGGATATAACCTGATAGACCTGAAGGATTATAGGAATCTGCCAAACAAAAGGTCTTACAGGAAATTCTATCTGAATTTATCAAAAATGATTTTTCTTATCAAGCACAAGATTCAAGCCGGTCAGGAGCCCGAGTTCACTATGACCGTAGATGAATTAGCCAGGCATTTTGACATTAACATCGCTAATAACCATGACCGCAAGAAAAAGGTGGTTACAACACTAAACGCAATTAACAAGAATCTGACACAAACGAGGTTCGAATACGAATTTGTTAAAAGGGAAAATGAGAAATGGGCATATAGTATCAAATTCAGATTTTCCGAAGAAACGCTCAAATACTTCGATGAAAAAGCAAAGGCTATAATAACCTCCCAATATTATGAAGGGCTAAAAGATGCCTTCTTAAAGAAAAAGGGTGTGCAAGTATATGAGACCTATAAATATAAAGATTGCTTCGTATTCGGCAGCGGTAACTTTAATGAGGAATTTACAGAATGGGCATACAGCGATGCCGACAAAGAACTGAAGACTGAGATATACAGAAACATTTATATTAATGTTATGAAAATGCCGCCTAAAGAAAATTATACTATAAATATGGCAGATATTAGGCCTAGATAAAGTATTAATGAATAACTTTTCATAAATTTGCAACGGATTTCCATGAAAAATGGGAGTCCGTTTTTTTACATACATACAGCTGCCAAACGGAAGAGTGGTGTCAGAAGTTAAACTATAAAGCAGCTGCGAACCCGTACCGGATAATGCGGCGCGGGGAAGCAGTGCTTTATAAGGGCCACACCACTCCCTCGTTTGGCAAGGCGGAACCGTGCCATTACATAAATTTATGGCACCGACACAAATAACTAGACTTATTGATGAGACCATCAAGAAGATGGGGCTTCAAGAACACATCTGTTTCACACAGGAGGAAAAAGAGTATTTTGAAAAGAATTTCGAATCTTTTCATTTGAAGAAAGGACATTATCTGATTACTAAAGATGAACTGGTGGAACATTTCTATTACCTGGAAAAAGGAATCCTGAACATCTGCTTTCCGGATTCCAAAGGTGGGTTTATAAATGCAAGGTTTATGGATGACAGGGCATTCATAAATCCTTTTTTCCTGCACAATCCAGAACACAAAGCCTGTTACAGCATAAAAGCGAATACAGACTGTAAGGTATGGCGAATGAAAAAGCACAGAGCTTTTGAAATGTTCGCTGAATCCTTCAATTTCTGTAAGCTCACTATTTTCCACCTTGAAAAGTCTCTCATGCACAAAATAGAAAGAGAGGAAGGAATACATTGTATGACCGCACACCAAAGGTATGAAAAGGTACTAAATAAAGAAAAATGGCTTTTTAAGCATGTGCCGTTAAAAGAGATAGCGAGATACATCGGAATAACCCCTCAGGCTCTCAGCAAAGCTAGAAAAAAGATCTTCAGATAACCCCATGGAAAGGGCAGGATACTTTTACACAACCGGTATCCTGCCTTTTTTTATTGTCTAGCCATTATATGTTTTACATCATAGGAAAAAATGAAACTAGATTAATAAAACGACATACCGCTGAAATTAAAAAATCATTTTATTTGCAGTTACGCATATTATCTATATGTTTGGACAAAATCAAACAATTTTTGTAACAGATTGGACGAAATTCGATACAATTACTAAATTAGAATATGATAAAACATAAAAATAAGAAACTAGATAATATTAACTTTAAAAACAGAAAGCACTATGTACAGCAACATGAAAATCGTAATACTGATTCTCCTCCTATTCGCGGGAGACAGTATGGTCAAAGCACAGAGACACTATAAGAGGATTTCAGCTTTAGAAGGAAGTTATGGCACCAACATATTCGGGAAAGCCGATAAGGCAGCAAATATATCATTCTCTAAATACATTGACAGGACATCCTACTGGAAAGCAGGATTGAATTATTTTGAAAATAGTTTCGAGTATTCGGTCAATACAGACGCGAGCCAATCCCTAGGGAAAATGACTGCCATGCAGAGCCGGGAGCGGGAAGAGACAGCACGGAACTGGTTTATAAATGGCAGTTATAACCGCACAATAGTCAGCAATCTTAAATCAATTTACTGGAATATAGGTATTGGTTGTTTTCTGGGAACAGAATACACCAAACATCCATCAGAAGAATATCAGTTTATCGTAGGTCCGGAAATCGGGACTGAAGTGGAATTTTTCATATTGCCAAAACTCGCAATCATCGTCGGAATAAAAGAGATGTGGAGCCCGTTGTCTATAAAGGAATGGAACACGGTATGGAATGCGGGATTGAAGATTCTTCTTTATAAATAAGAGCCATGTTACTTTTTGTCTTATTGCAAGCCAGTACAGATGTATCCGGCCTGATATCGTTGTACCGTGAAGTAGGTGCAATGCTGGTTGGCATTGGCTTTGTTTGTGCAGGTTTATCTGTACTTAAAAAGCTGATAACCAATCATGAAAAAACAAAGGAGGCTATTATCACCTATATAGTAGCATTGGTTGTCTGGTTATTAATATGGTCTTTGGTATGAGCATAGCAGATGTTATTATACTCATTGTCTTCTCACTTGGTATCTATCATTTTGCGACTAAAAGGAAAGGCATGAAAGAAAGCCGAAACGAGAATAAAGATCAAATACCAGGAGCAGCAAGTGACAAAAGAGAGAAAATACAGGAGAATGCACCGGTTATCAGGGTAATCTTCCAGGTTGAGAATACTGAGGAAGATGACCTGGCAAAGGAGATAGCGGACATGTTCCTTGACGGCAGGACCTACTACTACAGTGGGAAAAAACCGGAGGAGACAAAAGGGAAAACGGATGATACAGAAATGGATAAGTTCATAAAATTTGAAAATGTGCAATGGAATATGATCAAAACAATACATGTATAAACTTTAAAATTGAAGAATTATGGAAGTACTGAAGCAATTAAAAAAGAGATTTGAGAAGGTAAACAACAGTGTAAGCAAGTGGGCATTAGGGCTTATGTTTCTGTTCATGGTTGCTGCCCCGATTGAGATTGAAGCACAAAGCGGCCTTAAGATAAGCAGTCTTTCGGAAGTGACAGACACCGCCAAGGAAGGAGCGGACACGATTCTGGATGTGGCAAAATACATACTTGCTGCCGTTTTGGGTATTGCGCTGGTATTCGTTATTTACTCCCTTGCAACCAATAACCCGCACGCCAAGGAATACCTTTTAGGATGGATCATTGCTGTTGTAGTGATTATGGTTGCCTTCCTGATTATCTGAGTCATGAGAACCATGAGAAAAATCAACAAGCCGATTAAATTCTTCGGTTTGTCATCCGGACAGTTCGGAATATTCATGCTAATAGTGGCCATCACGATCATCGTATGCATATTCAAGCAACTGCACCCACTGGTCATTACGCTCTTACTCAGCGGAATAGTATTCCTTTCCGGACTACTGTTCAATACCTTAAAAAAGGAGCACAAGGCCGGGAACCCGGATTTTCTCACAGGGTTGAGTGTACGGAGTGCAACACCCCGAAAAATAGTAGATAAAAACAAGATTTTCAAATTCATTCTAAACTGAAAAGCCAATGGTCACACTTATCATCCTGACAAGCGTTGTCATTTGCATGTTAGCTCTTCTCATAGCAATCCTGTATATGCGGAATGAGGAAGTGCAAGTAACAGACAAGGCCACTGATCTGGCAGACATATTGCCAATACAGACCATCACCCAGAATGCGATCATCAATGGGAACGGTGACATCACAGTAGGGTACAGGATGCTTCTTCCTGAAGTGTTCACACTTTCGGAAAAAGAAGCAGACTATATCCATGAGAGACTTGAAGCTCTTTTAAAGATGCTTCCGGCAGGAACTGTCATACATCAGCAGATATTCTATTACACAGGAGAGTACAACAATCAGGAATACTCAAACAATGCCCTGATAGCCGAGAACAACCGGCATTTCGACGGTAAGGAAATACTGAACAGTTATACAAACCTGTATTTGACATTTACAAACGGGAAAAAGAACGGCAAGATAAGAAAGAGTGCGACCAACACATCACTGCTACGAAGATTACATTACCCGTTTAAGCAGCCATACAGGGATTATGAAAGACGAATGACCGATATGGAAGCCTCACTCCTTAATTTCGAGAATGGTCTGGCATCTATCCAGCAATTCGAAATCAGGAAGATGAACAGCAAGGAATTGAACAACGCTGTTTACGATTACATCAATCTGTCTTATGACACACCGGTAGAGGATGCTACGGAAAAGGTTGTAAATCCGATGGCCATCACTCGGAACGGCGAAATGAAAATCGGTCAGCAATACGTATCTATGCTTTCACTGACCATTGAAGGCGAGCACCTTCATGAACTTTCCGTTCCGCACACAGGTAAGGCGCGTTCATACGGGGGGAACATTGAGATACCTGACAGTATCAAGAGCAAATGTTCCATGATTTATCCCGTAGGCCTTGGATTGCCGTTTAACCATATCGTAAACGTGGTAATCGAAATCACTGATCCTGATGCGACAGTAACCGCAATAGGGGCAGAGAAAGACGCCTTGAACTACATCACGAACTTCTATCCCCCTGCAGCAGAGAAGCAGAAGGAGCAAGGGTTGTTCTGTGAAGAGATTACGAAATTTGATTATCAGACCGCATACACATCGTTCAATGTCGTTATCAATGATACGGACAAGACATCCTTGATGCGTAAGATAGCCCTTGTACAGCAAGGTTTCTCGTTTATGAACCAAAGCGGTTGTTATACAGAGAATGCGGAACTGTGCAATCTGTTCTTTACAAACATACCGGGTAACGCCAGAGCCAATTACAGAGGTTTCATCAATACGACCAAGCAGGCTATCTGTTATTTGCAGAAAGAAGGCATGTATATGTCAGACATGAAAGGACACATATACAATGACCGTTTCGGCACACCTGTAAAGATAAACCTATGGGACTATCCGACCTTGAACAACAAGAACAGGATCGTTATCGGACCGTCCGGTTCCGGAAAATCCTTCTGGCTGAACAACTACATTCTGCAAAGCTATGAACTGGGGAGGGACATCATGATCATAGACATTGGTGGGTCATACCGTTCAATGATAGCCTTGAACGGAGGTAAATATTTCGATTCTACGGAGCAGAAGAAGTTTGCGTTCAATCCGTTCCTATGTGACCGTGACAAGAACGGGAAATATCTGTATATCGACACATCGGATGCAGAATCAGCGGATGACCAGATAAAGACTATTGTAGCCATAATAAGCTACATCTGGAAGGCAAGGGAACAGATGATGCCGGCTGAGACGGCCATTCTCAGGAAATCCATAATTGGGTTCTATGATCACGTGAACAACTCATCAGTAGGCCAGAGCAACGAGAGGATATTCCCGGACATGAAAGCATACAGGAAATACCTTCAGGAAGTTTTCAGGAACAGGATGAGCGATTTTGAGAAACAAAAGTTCGAAATAGAGGAGCTTATTCTTCTGCTGGAGCCATATACAGACGGTGAACTCAGTTTCCTTCTCAACGCAAAAGAGAACGTGGACATCGTTCATGACAAGCTCATAGCATTTGATATGGAAGATGCATCGAAAAAGGAATATTTCCCTCTTGTGGCCATCATCACCCTTCAGATGATTGTCGACAAGATAAAGAAACGGCAGGGAATGATGAAGGAGCTGATTATCGATGAAGCCCTTGATTTCCTTCAGGATGAAAAGTTCGGAGATTTCATCGCCTATCTGTACCGTACATTCAGAAAGAAAGAGGGAAGCATCACACTGGCAGCACAGAATATACTTTTCCTGAAGAATATGCCATCAGGAATAAAAGACTCAATCATCATCAACTGTGCAACCAAGATAATCCTGGACCACTCGGAACATCGCCAGAACCTACCGGAAATCCAGTCCGTCTTATCTATCAATGACGAAGAAATCTATATGATAGAGTCATTGCAAAGAACAGACCGGTGGAGGGAGTTCTTCATCAAGATGTCAAATGATGCATTCATTTTCAGGAATGAGGTTTCGGACTTTGCAGCAGTGGCTTTTGATTCAAAACAGGCGACTGTAGTCAGGATTAAGCAATTATTCAAAGAAACAGGCTCGACCTATACGGCCATAAACTTATATCTGGAAGAAAGGAGAAAGCAATATGGATGACGCGACAGCAGGATTAACGGAGTTGTTAAACTACAGCACTGACATGAACACAAGCATGAACAGTGCAGCCCCTAGTATAGCGGGTGCATTATTAGGCATTGCCCTGATCTTTGTAGTATGGGCTTTGTCCACAAAAAAGCAAAATGCACGTACATACCTGATAGCATGGGTTGTATGTGTAATATTTACTATCACATTTATCATCTAAGCTTATGAAGAGGATATTAGGAATGCTCATCGTCACGACAGCCATGCTGTTTGTCAGCACAGGGAAAGCGGATGCCCAGTGGGTAGTGCATGATCCCGGACATACCTTACTTAATTCTACCGAGTGGTACACCAACGTAAAGAAATGGATTGAACAGATTAAGGAGATGGAAGCAGCCCAGAAACTGAGGGAAGGTTTGCAGAACATCGACAAAATGAAGGAGCTGAAATCATTGAAGGAGCTTGCAGACCTGTTGGATGACGTTGCCTGCCTGAGCCAAGATTACAGCTTTTACATGAACGTAGGTTCCAATTACCACTGTTTGAAGTTCCTTAACTTCCAAAGAGTAACGGTCAACCTCAGTGTCAGTACCGACCTTCTGATGAAGGTGGCAACGGTTACCAGCTATTTCTCGATGAACTCGGAGGGAAGAATCTCCTTTATCGAACAGGTAAAGGAATCTGTGGAAAAGGCTGCTGATGAAATGAGGGAGTTTAACGAAGCAGTGAGAAGCACTGTCATTTATAAATCAATGAAAGGACACAACCGAAAAACCTATTATCAAGGTCGCCTTTCAGCCTATACAAGATATACCAACTAAGCCTATGAACCAAGACAATTTTTTGTGGGGACTCCAGATTACAGACGGACTCACAATGGAGTTAGTATCCAAGATGACAGTTATCGCATTCGGAGTTGCAGTCATCTGTTTTATTTGCAATCTGGCTTATAACTATCTGTACCACGGAGCCAGTCAGTTGTTGACTTCAAATGAAGACAGGTTCCCGGACATGATGGAAATAGGACGCTGTCTTGTACTGTTTTTCTGCCTGACAATGTATAAGCCAATCGCACAGACCATTGTCGGCACAATGGAAGTGATCAATGAAGCCACATCGCTATCCTCTGAGAGAGCCAATGAATTTGCCCAGTTTATGGCTAAGGCAAGCAATGACCAGGGTGAAATGATTGCAGAATATGAGACCAATTCACTTGAAGCGGAGGTCGCAGCCGGGGAGGACACAACTGGCGCCATGCAGCATGAGCTTGACAAGAAAGCGGAAGAGGATGAGACAACAGGTCTGAGAGCCAGTATAGAGAAAATTATCACTATCCTCAATCCTGCAAACCTTGTTGCACTTGTGATACATGCTGCGGCGGCATTAATTGTCGGGGTTATACAAATCATCATTTTAGGGTTAGGCGTTGTCATTGTAAAGATTTTGGTCATACTCGGGCCGTTTGTCTTTGCATTCAGCATGCTGCCTGTATTCCAGAAGCAACTCTCCGTATGGTTCGGTACACTTTGTTCTTCGTGTATGGTATTCACTGTGATAAACATACTCAATCAGATTATGTGGCAAACTTTAAAGGCACTATGCGAATCACCGGCCGACTTGGTTGACATGGCAACACAACAGTTACAATATCTTGGCATGGATCTGGCTCTTATCGGTGCTTATTGCAGCTGCTTCTGGCTTTCGTCAAAGATTGTCGGACACAGCGATGCCGGGAAGATTATCTCTAAGGTCATGTCAATAGCTACAACGGCAGCCACAATCGCCTTGCTTGGCGGTGCCGGTGCAGCAGCCAAGGCAACAAACGTAGGTGCCGCGGCATCAATTGGAGGAAGTATAATCGATGATAAAAAATAACCGATATGGACTTGATGAAATTTAAAGGAGTAGACAATGCTGTAAAAATGACTATAAGACTGTCAATAGGCTACTGTGTCATTCTTACGATAGCTTTTATCACATGCATCATCTATCAGACCATAAAGCTGGAGAAAGCTTATAGCCAGGCATTGGTCATTGACAAAAATGGAGAAGTATATAAGGCAAGCGGTATGCCTGCATCAAATATGAGAAGGTTTGAATACATAAACCATGTCAAGACCTTTGTAGGCAAATGGTATGCATTCGACGAGAACACCTATGAGGGAAATATCGCAAGTGCCCTGAACCTTATAGGGAACAAAGGGAAAGAGCTTTTGAACGAATACAATGATGTGAATATGCTCAATTCCCTTGTTCAGAAAAACATCAGATACGGGGTGTCTATTGACGAGATAACCATTGATATGGGAACTATTCCGGTAACCGGAAAAATCCTTTTCACGCAGACGGGATATAGAGCCAGAGGCAAGGTTTCAAGAAAAGTGGAAGCAGAATTCTCCATCTATGATGTATCAAGAAGTGAGGAAAATGCCCACGGGGCAAAGATAGAGGATTGGATAGTGCATTATTCAGCACCTATTGAAGACAACCAGGAAGAATATAATAACCAACCAGAAAATTCGGATGAACATGAAAACTAACAATTTTTTGAAAGACAAGAACAAGCTTCTGATGATTGTACCTATCGTATTAGGAGGCTTATTCCTCTATGTATTCTTTGTCCATGACGCATCTTCTAAGGAAGCTGTTGAAAACGAGAAAGAGAATCAGAATGTGTTGCTGGAACCTGATTCAGAAGCAAAGGACAAGGCTCTCAATAAAGTTGAAGCCTATAAGCAGGATGAAAGAGAAGAAAGGGAGAAACAGAAAATCATGGATGAATCACAGGTAAGAGGTTCAGATTTCTATTTCGACCTTCAGAACAGGAATGAGAAATATGACCAAGCAACGCTGGAAAAAATAAGGAAAATGAAAAGAGACCCGTATTCGGATGTGATGGGTGAGTATGGCAGCAGTGACAGTCATCTTTCGGAGCAGTTGGAAAAACAGCTTGCCAGCATTGAAGATGAAGAAGAACTGAAAGAGATAATCAGAGAAGCAAGGAAAAACGCAGAAATCCGCAAGGAACTGGAGAGGAGCAATGCCTATAGACAAAAGATTTATAAAAGGATTATAGGTGATGATCAGGGAAAGGGAAAAGCGGAAAATCCCCTTAAGCTCCAACCGGGCAGTGCAATAGACAGCCTTGTGAACAATCAACCAATCTATATAGCTGAGAATGGTAAAAGAGCAAGGAGACAACAGGCAAGTATGCCAAGCAGCAACACCTTATTCAAGGCCTGCATCCATGGTGACCAGACAGTCGTCACCGGAAGTACGGTAAGAATGCGTATGCTGGAAGATGCCGTTGTCTGTGGCATGAAGATACCTGCCAACACTCTATTTTACGGTGTGGCGACATTAGGAGCCAACCGGCTGGAAGTGGTGATAAACAACCTGAAAGTTGGGAACACCATCAGTCCTGTCTCCTTCGTCATCTTTGACAATGACGCTATGGAGGGCTTGAACTTGCCTAACAACATGAAGGCACAGGCGGCTAAAAGGATGCAGCAGGGACTTGTCCAGAATATTGACATGCCTCTTGCCTCCATAGGGACTATGACAAGTGAGATAACCAGTGCCGTAAATGCAACGACTCAGATAGCGAAACAGATATTGAACATGAAGCTTTCGCAAGTCAAGGTCCACCTGAAGAGCAATTATCAGATGTATATACAGGAAGAGACAAAAGAATCAAAACTGAAACGCAAGGCCGTTCAGGAAGAATTGCAGAGGCTATATGCAGAGCTTGAAAAGAACAGCAATGACAATCAGCCACATCCTTTGGAAACATTAATTGACAAGCTATGATTTTGAATATATTGAATTATCTAATTGTTATAGCAGCCCTTTTTTTCGGTTACAGAATTTATCTGTCAAGAAAAGGGGGGAAGAGGTTTACGGAAATAAAGCCACTACTGGTCTCATTTTTAGCCTGCATTGTTTTATTATGGGCGATAACAGTATTCACCGCATTTTATAATTGAAAGTTATGAGAAGGATATATTTTTTTATAGTTCTATGTGTGACCACATTCGGTATAAAGGCACAGAGTCCCGAACAGGAAAGCATCAAAGCCAAGAATATCTACATTTCATTTGATTTTGTGAAACATCTGGTATTCCAGGTACAGGTATCAGACATTGAGGTAGGAGAGAAAGAGCTTATTTCGGCGGAAAGGGTAGAAGAAGCCCCTCACGTTGTCAGATTATGCGCACAGAGTGAAGACTTTGAAAAAGAGACAAACGTAACCGTCGTATGTATTGACGGAAGTGTCTATACCTATCATGTGAAATATATAGCAAACGGTCTTGCCGATCCGTCCCCGAATATCTATGAGGATAACGGTAAATGGGTTCATAACGACTATCAGGCAGATGTCAGTGATATGCACGTTGCCGAATTTTTCTTCCCGTCGGACATTATATACGGGACACAAGGTAACGAGATGTCCTTTACATTGCAGACTTATAACAATCAGCTGAAAGTTTCGACAGCGAAGGATGCCGTTGAGAACTCGAATCTTTTTGTCATTGACAAGAACATGAATACATACAGCATTGTCATCCAGAGGAACGAAACTTCGGTCTTCACTTATAACTATGATGACAAGCGGGAATATACGGCCCATATCGATGTGAACAGTGAGGTGATGGATAAATGCCTCCAAGAATTGAGGACAAAGAAAAGGAACATATACAGTGTTGGCGAGGTAAAGAACAAGTTTGAATTATCAATGTCAAACCTGTATGTACATGAAGACTTCATGTTTTTCATCTTTGACCTGAAAAATAAGTCATATATAGACTATGACATTGAGTTTGTAAAATGTTTTCAAAGAGACATCAAAAAAAGCAAGAACGCCATACAACAGGAAACAACCATTGAACCAATATACACCAAAGATTTTGAAGCAAAGATAAAGGGAAAGAGCGCCAACAGGCTTGTGTTGGGATTTAACAAGTTCACAATCCCAGACAATAAAATCTTTGAAATAGAACTGTATGAAAAAGGTGGTGGCCGACACATGAAACTGGCTGTTGAGAACAAGTATATTATCAGGGCAGAACCTTTATTCGGGAAATGATATGAAACTGAAAGAAGCTTATGAGAACTATTCCTATAACAATATAGGGCAGTTCAGAGCCTTGTCGGAAACACTAGGCTATAAGACCGAATACCATGACGGAAGCTATCGCTTTCACAAAGAGGGTGACAGCATCACACTTACCATGGAAGAAATCAGGTCAAAAGCAAAGGAAAACCGCAATGACCGGCGGACGGAGGAGTCTAAGGAAAAGGTTTGTTCATTCTTTGACAAGAACAGGGCGAATGACCCTTCATACATCAAGGAGCTGAGAAACAAAGGTATCAGTGTGGTACGGTGGAATGACATAAAGGGAGAGAACAAGGACGGGGTCACAATCATAGACCACAACCGTAAAGTATGTTATACCGGTCAGGAACTATACGAATATGCGCATAACACCGGCAACCTGCTGGATGGTAAAGGGACAAAACTGGAGAAGGGCATAATGTCCGACCTTATGGATATAGGCGAAAAAAAGGGAAAGTTGCGCATGAGCGAGAACGGAATTTCCGTCTTTTACCGCAAGGAAACCCTAACCATTCCCGACAGGATGTTGGGGCACAAACTTAACAAGACAGAGAAAGAACGTCTGCTTCATGGTGATATAGTCCCCCTAGATACAAAAAAAGGTACAATCATGCTTCAGGTTGACAAAGATTTAAATTCGGTAATCGTAAGGTCAAACAAGGAAATAAAAATCCCGAATGTGATTGGAAAGACCAACGAATATGAAGGATACAAGCTGACTAAAGCGGACAAATATCTGCTTGCCAACGGGCATACTTTAGAGAGTAAGCTCATGCACAGTAAAGACGGATACATCCTAGCAGACATTTCCCTCACTGATGACAAGAAAGGGATTCAGTTCTCAAACATACAGAGCATTACGGAAGGTAAGGCTCATGAACTGATAAAGGAAATGAGGCCGAAACTTGAAGTTGCTGACCCTGCCATGGGAAACAGGATATCATCCGGTAAAGAGCGTGATATGGACAGTGAATTTAAGGAAGCGGTCGGCAGCAGGGATTTTGAAAAGATAGACAAACTCAGAGAGGAAGGTTACAAGCCAAGTGAGGAATACATAAGAGGCATAGGCAAAGAGCTGAACCTGAGTGACAATGAAATGAAAGAAATCCAAAATGTGTTCCACGTTAAGCCGGATGAACTGGGCGAGCGACAGAAGCAGGCCGCAAGACTATTGGAAGCCGCCTCTACAAGCAATTTCAGAGTCATTCAGGATATTCAAAAGAGCGGATATAAGATAACACAAAGCGATATAAAAGCCATGAGAGAAAACGGAGTACAGGAAAATACCCTCATCGCCGTCCAGAAGATATTCGGTTTGGAGAACAAAGGCAAGACATTAGGTGATGTGAAACTGGCAAGCAGTCCGAAACCTGACAAGACAAAAGAGATGGCCAGACCCATTGCCAATACGGTAAACAAGATGTTCAACGATTTATAAATATATAATTATGGACTATAACGAACTGGTACAGAAAAGGCAGGAAGGTATCATCGACGACCTGGAATTTCTGTTCGCTCAGGAAGAGCTGGCTGAACTATATCTTGAAGACATGAAGTCAAGAGGTGAAAAGCCCAATAATGAGAATGCCGTCAGATGGCTATGTGAATATGAGAATAACCATTTATACGAACAGCTATGAAGGAAGATTCAGCAGGAGACAAGGCATTAAAGCAATTTGCAGACCTTATGATACAGAAAATCAAAGAGGTTGAACATGATTGGAAAAAGCCATGGTTCTCTCCAGAAAGTGGAGGAGGGATGCCACAAAACATCGAAGGTAGAATATATAACGGGATAAACCTCTTCATGCTATACCTTCTTTCGGAAAGAATGGGTTATAGCACACCATTGTATATGACATTCATGCAGGCAAAGGAGGCTGGGGCTTCAATCATGAAAGGAGAAAAATCGTTCCCTGTGATTTACTGGAACTTTTCAGTAAAGGACAAAAACGGGAACAAGATAAACATTGAGGACTATAGGAAGCTGTCAGAAGAGGAGAAAAAGGAATATAAGGTGACACCATATATGAAGACCTATAATGTATTCAATGTTTCTCAGACAAACTATCCGGAAGTCCAACCCGAAAAATGGGAAAAGCTGAGGTCACAGTTCGCTGCACCGGCTCTTAAGGATGAACAAGGCATGTACACCATGCCGTTGCTCGATGCGCTTATCAGAGAAAGACAATGGATATGTCCGATATATCCGAGAGAAAGCGACAGTGCATATTACAGGCGTGGTGAAGGATGCCATATAATTGTTCCGCTCAAGGGGCAGTTTGATACCGGTGAATCCTTTTACTCAACGTTGCTGCATGAGATGGCACATTCAACCGGTGAAACAGGTTATCTGGAAAGGGAAAAAGGAGAAGTCTTCGGAGATTCCAAATATGCTAAGGAAGAACTGATTGCAGAGCTTACTTCAGCAGCCTGTGGTAAAACAATGGGTATATCTACCTGCATCAGGGAGGAAAACGCGATGTACCTGAAGAGCTGGCTATTGGCATTGAGTCAAGATCCGAAGTTCATCTATACCATTCTGTCAGATGTAGCCAAGGCAAGTGCCATGATACAGGAGAAAGTCAACGGGATTGAACCTAAACTGAGCAACGATGAAAAGTTCTTATTGGCTGCAAGTCAAGGGAATGAGGATAAGCTGGAACAGTTGAAAGATGCAGGATATAGTCCTTCGTTGCTTATGATAGACAGGCTAAATGCCAATGTAAGCAACGATGAAGGCAAGAAGGCTGTAAGCAAGGTTTTTGGAATAGATTACGATACAAACCAAACAGCAGAAATGAGTAAGGGGACGGTCAAGTCCGCTGAAATAACAATGAATATTTAACCCTAAAACTAAAAAATTATGTTTACAGGACAATTAATCGGTTATGTAGGTGCAGATGCACGTGCGAACAAAAGTGGTAAAGGATTTTATTTTCATGTGTCTTCAAAGTTCAAAGGGGCAGGAGATACGGAAGACAAGACACTTTGGGTAACATGCTTTGTTAACTTTGAAACAAGGATCATGGAATACATCAAAAAAGGCACACAGGTATATGTGACCGGTGATCTGTTTATTGATGTGTTCAAGAAAGAGGACGGAAGCTGTATGCCTTCAGTAAGTATGAACGTAAACCGTGTAGAATTACTCGGTAAGAGCGAGAAGAAAGAAGAGACTAACGCATAAAGAGTGGATTATGGAAAAAGAGAAGAAAGACTTGTCATTCATCCTGATACTGCTATCTACTCTGATAGGCATAGCTGTACTATTTCAGTGGGCTATAATAAATGGTTTGTATGTACCGGTCAGGAATCAAGGTATGTGGGAAAAACTATTGGTTAAGGGAATCATGTTCCGTTTCCTTTATGTAATTCTCATAGCCGGATTAGCTTTTCTTTTTCCATATAAAAAGCCCGGTGATGAAAGCAAGAAATGGTTTTATACGAGTTTGACCTTAATGACGGCTACGATTTTTGTCGTAGGCTTCAGTAAGCTGTCAAACTTGTATAATCTATTCATATTCCCGGTAATATTCGTAGCCTACACACTGTTAATCATCAAGACCATGCCCTACTTCTTCAGGCGGCATGTCAAGTCCGATGAAAGCATATTCGGGTTGAGCAATGTGGAATCATCTTTCTATTTCAGATTTGAAACAGCAAATGGCCCACTTACCATCCACAAGCCACAACAGAATATATATATAGACGGAGGTCCCGGCTCTGGTAAATCGGAAAGCTGGATTAAAGGTATGATATATCAGTGTGCGGAAAGGAATTATGCCGGATTTATTTATGACTGGGAAGGTGATCCGACCAAAGACAACTCACCGATTCTATCAAGGATAGCATACGGGAGCATTGAATACTTCAGGGAACAGGGTAGGGAGGTTCCTGATTTTGCATACATAAACTTTATCGACATGTCAAGAACCGTCAGGGTTAATGTACTGTCGCCAAAGTATATGTCCAAAGGGAATGAGTCTTTATTCATCAGAAACATCATAATGACCCTGATGAAAAACCTGGAGGCAAGCTGGAAAGAAAAAACGGATTTCTGGGCGAACAATGCAATAAACTATGTCTATTCTATAGCTTATAAATGTTTCAAGGAGAAAGACCTTGGCATCTGTACCCTTCCACATGTCATTGCCTTTGCCTTATCGGACAGTAATCTTGCATTTGAATGGCTTTCTGAAGATCCGGAAATAGCACTGAACATGTCCTCGATGCTGACCGCATGGAAACTGGGTGCCCAGCAGCAGACAGCCGGAGCTGTTTCTTCAGCGCAAACGCCACTTGTGTTACTGAACAACAAGTATATATTTTGGGTGCTGTCTCCGCTGCCTGAAGAAGAGTTCTCACTGGATATAACAAACAAGGAACATCCTACACTTCTATGTGTAGGTAATGCCCCGACAATCAAGGAAGCCGTATCACCGGCCATCAGCTGCATAGGCAGTGTGCTGATGTCTCAAATGAACAATCCGGGAAAAGCAACAAGCGTATTCATGGTTGACGAGTTTCCTACAATCCTTCTGCAAGGTATAGACACATTTATAGGTACAGCACGAAAACACAATGTTTCCACCATACTGGCCGTACAGGACTTCAATCAGGCAGTCAGGGACTATGGAGAAAAGAGTGCCAATATTCTCAAAGCCTCCTGCGGAACACAGGCTTACGGAATGACCGGAAATGAGAAGACAGCCAAAGATATAGAGAGTCTGTTCGGAGAGAAGAAGGAAACCCAGGAAAGCTATTCACACCAGGAAAGTGGCGGAGAAAGTCGAACGGAAAGCCTACAAAAGGAAAAAGTCCTGAAAGCCCGTGAAATAGCCGGACAGTCAGCAGGACACTTTATCGGGAAGGTAGCCAGCGGTCAACCACCTTTCTTCAATGCACAAATGAACATGTGCCGTTTTGAAGAAAAAGAAATACCACCTTTCTCTCTCCCGGTAAGACTTGATGAAGGTAACGAAAAACTCGAACTGGACATTCTTGAAGAAATCGTGCAACAGAATTATATTAAGATAATAAATGATGTAAACGAGGTCTTGAAAGGCGTTGAAGAAAAAATCAAAAAACGCAATAATCCTGATACTACACACAATCAGAGACAAGAAAGAAATTTTAATTAACTAATAAATTGAATTATCATGAAAAAGTATTTTGCAACATTATTAGCAGCAGTGAGTTTATTGACAGTATCATGCAGTAAGGATGATGATCCGACAACAGGAAGCAGTGATGCAGGAGTGTATAGAATAACAATTGAGGTCAGTGGAACTGATGCAAAAGGATTTGCACATATAACAAATCTTGACAAGGTTAATATAAGGAACGAGAAAACTGGAGATTCTTCACTGTCAATAGATGATGAATTTACGGCAAGTGCAAGTTATGTAACAGAAGGAAAGGTTAAGGAAATTGCCGCACAGGGCATGGTACATTCAAACGAAAAAGCAAGTGTAAGAATGAAGGTAACCAAAGATGGGAAAACTGTTTTTGATGAAAGCAAAAGCATAGATCCGGAAACTGGTACCGGTAAAATAGGCGAACTCAGGTTTACAACAATTTCGCAATAAGTCGTAATTTTGTATGATTATTATAGAACTATAAAGTTGTAAAACTGGATAATTTTTAGTATCTTTGTAATACATAAAACACTGATATTCAATAATGAAAGTTGATTTTAACAGACTAAAAACAGAAATCTCCCTCCCTGATTTTCTCTTAAATCTGGGTTGGAAATTTGTGGCCGGTTCTTCTAACAGCTGCCCCAAAATGAGTAATGGTACACATACCATTGTCATCAAGCGGAATGCACAAAACCAATATACCTATTGGGATGTGCACAGCGACAATGTAAGAGGCAGAACGATTCTCGACATGATGCAGGAACATCTGTTTGAGACAACCGGGAAGCAACCGACATTAAGAGAAGTCGGTGAAATACTTCAAAATTATATAAATACGAATCAGATAATAACCCCTGAAAACAGCAGATACGATGTAGGCAACACAAGTATGAGTGCAGACGAACTGACAACGTATCTTAACCAGCTTATGCCTTATAAGGGTAATTATCTACAAAGGCGCGGCATATCAGAGGATTGCATAAACAGTCAAGTCTTTAAAGATGTCTTTCTTATCAGGGAGGTTAAGAACAAAAACACCATATATAGGAACATCTGTGTAAAGATGTACAATGACAAAGGAGTTCAGGCTATTTCCCAGAGAAATGAAACATTTAAGGGCATTATTGGCGGCAAGTTTGATTGTCTTGCTACAAGTAACCATGACAAAAGCAGACCAATTGATATTTTGTACGTCGGTGAATCTATTATAGATTGCATATCTCATTACCAGCTGTGCCACACGAATACAAGTTTGAATCTTGTATATGTATCTACTGAAGGTACACTCACCGAAGGGCAAATGCAATTGCTCCGTATCATTCTCAGCAAGAATGAAGTGAAGTCACTTCATACTATCTTCGATAATGACAAGCAGGGCTACAAATACACGTTATGGCTTGATAATAACCTTAGAGATATGCAGCATGATGTAGAGCAAATGGATAATGAGGTATTAAAAAATACAGCTTACCGGGTTCAAAATACTGAGTTTCCACAAAAGAAAGATTGGAATGATGACCTGAAAGCAGCAACTATAGAAAAGGCCGCCGATTAAAGGCGGTCTTTTTTTACATGACAAATTAAGCATTAATTATAGTCAATCAATAAGGATAGTATCTCTGTTGCATAATTTCTCCGACAGGAAATTGTCTCTCAGGCATACTTTCGGAAAAGAAGATAGCTTAATCCACGATTTTGTTAAAGGGTTGAATTTTTTTACCACAAGTTTATCTGATGGTGATATTCGTATTACTTGGAAACCGACTTGGCTCAGGTTTATGAGATCAGACACCTTAATCCGTTCACTCGCATTAAAAATATACTTGGATGAATGGCGCATAATGGATATACTGAATTCAATATCTGAGAATTTAGATGATTTTTCAATAATGCACCAACTTGGTATTTGAAAAGCGCACATTTGTTTTAGTATATAGAATCCTTCTTCATTCTTACTTATCTTTATGACATTGAAATCACCTTGTAGTACAATTTTAAGCAATTCCTTTTCACGCATACTTAATTTATAGATTATTAGATAGTTGTATGTGCGCAAAGATAATGGATTAGTGCCTCAAAGGGCACTTTTTTTGCTACTTTTTGCATGAAAAAGTAGAAGAGCCATCTACAGCCTATTTCTTGAATAGGTTGTAGATGGTCAGTTTCTTTTCACGTGCTTTCCTCACGGTGTAAGATGTACCACCCAAAGACTTTTCATCCCAATAAGCAATAAGCTGGCATGAGTGTGAAATCATGTAGTCATTACGTTTAAGGTAGGCGATATTTGAAAAGTCTTTGGATATGGTCACTACTTCATCTGCCTGCTTAAGGATGTTCAGATACCTGTTCTTGTTCTCTGTATTGAAATATTTGTCTTGGTCAGGGAAAGGCACAACAACAATAAGAACTATGTCAGAAAGTTCTGCCTTAAGGCTTAGGACTGCTTCTGCTGCAATGGTATCGAAGCCAACTGCTCCACCGGCATAAAAGAACCTGGCGCCGCTCTTATAACAGTATCTTATAGCATCCTTCACCCTTTCAGAAGTTTGTTTGTAATCTATGACTTGGCGGTGTCCGGTGAAAGAGGTGGACAGATGGCTGAGCCATCTGTCCCGCGATTTTCTACAAATATCAAGGGTAGCTCCCGTTGTCTCGTACTTCAGTCCGTTATGTGCTATATAACAATATAAAAACAGAGTCTCCGTCAGAAAGAGACCTGTTTTTATCGTTTTATATGTTTCTGTTGCCTTCATTTAATTGGTTGTATAAACTGTTTTACCTATGAACAAACCACCCAAAACTTCTGCACCCAATTTCTCAATTTTATTGGCGAATATTGCGTAAGCGAATCCCTTTGTAAGAATATCATCAAACACTATCACTTTTTTTCCTTTGAAAAAATCTTGGTCGAACTCTATTTCCTGTTTATTATGAATGGTGCTCTTATCTACATTATCATGCTCGGCAGATTTTTCTCCTTTAACTTTAATATGGTCGTAAGCGTTATCCATCCCGCTAAGTTGGCAAACCATAGAAGAAAAGCATTTGTATCTCTTTTCATTCTTTTCTGTACTCGAAGCCGGAACACAAGCAAAGACAATGTTTTTTGTCTCTGTCCCATAAAGTTGAATGAGCTTGTTTGCAACCAAATAAGCTACGTACGAAAATGCTTTCCCATCTTTAAAGTCCCAAATAAGCCTTCTTATTTTCCACTCTTCCTGAGTTGCGTTTCTATTCTTTGTTGACAAATAAGGATAAAAAGAAAACATCATCTTATTCCATTGTCTGTCTAAACTGGGATATTTTCCGAATGTAGTTGCCATATCGCTTATTATTAGAGGGTTAAACTTGAATTATTCTTCAGCTAGATTTAGACCTTTTTTAAACCTTTGTCTTGGTTTGGTCTTTTGTCCGCTGACTTTTTTTTATTGAGAATCATTCCCCATCTGAGTTTGAGCCTTTTTTTACGGCTTATTGAGGTACGGGAGAGTGGAATTAGAAAAGTTTTGAACGAAAAAAATGTTGGGGCAGGCGCAGACAACATCGTTATTTTTTTCAGGGCAAAGGCAGAATGCCGGAACTCTTTCATTTCCACAACACCCATATACCTTTGCCGTATAAAAAGAAAGGCTCTTAGATGGGGAAACACCGATAAATGAGGAAGCGGACAGCAGAAAAGACCAATGAAAGACAATCGAAAAAGAATTTATACCGATTATATCCTGGGTAGATAAGGAGCTGTAGCGACAACCTAAGTAGGGTGGAGGGTTGGCTGCTTTGCAAGCTATCGGTATGCCAAGGCTCTGCCTTACCTATGGTTCAAGAGTACACGCCATACCAGATGACGGAATGCAACAGTGCAGCCGTTGTACCCCAGGCATCAGGGATGGTGTGACATACGGGTTTACAATGAGGGAAGGGAACGAACCTGGAGTCATGGCGATGGGTGAGAGAGTGTACCGCATGAGCAGTTACGCCGCCTGAGTGCGCTTCAGCAAAGGAAGGTCAAGGAACAGTGAATACCTTAATGGGGCGGTGGGAGTAAGAGAACTGCGTGAACGCAAATAAACTCCTCGAAAGGGCATAAAAAAAGGGTGGCCGAAGCCACTCTTTTCTATTTTGAAGTTTCCTTCTTGGTTCTTTTCGTCTTGTTGGAAGCCTTAGCCGGTTTCTCTTCCTCCACCTTGTCAGGGGCGAGATAGAACTCGACGGCTACCATTGTAATTCTGTTACGCTTCTGACCTGTCTCCTTGTCAGTCCACTCTTCGGGTTTGAAGTACCCTTTGACTGTTAGAAGTGCACCCTTCTTGATGATGTCGAATGCTGTGGCCGCCTCATTCTTGCGCCAAGCCTCGATAGCCATGAAAGCTGAAGTGTAGGTAGTTTCCTTCCCCTTCTTTTCAGGTCGGTTGACTGCGATAGAGAAGCGTGCAACGCTTGCTGTATCAAAATTGTTCACCTGAGCATCATTTGCTACGTAACCAGTCACTGCGAAAGTATTTTCAATCTTTTTCATATGGAATGAATTTTAGAAGTTAATTAATCATTTTTACGGTGCTTCAATAAGGAACAGACTCTGTGGTAGCCATGAAAAAATGTACGAATACTCTTTTTGTGCTTGCAGAAAAAGGAAGATTCTTAAATTTTTTATTGGATAAGATGGCAGCAGATAATTTATCCCTGAATACTCTTTTTGTGAGTATCAGAAAAAGGAAGATTCTGGCGTAAATAGGCAGAGCCGGTATTTGCGAATCGTCCACCGACACTTTCGGAAAAAAGTGGAAGCTGTTCCATAACTTTGCACCAAGGAAATATGATTTGACTTCGCCGGAAATTCATTTGGAAAGATTGAGGTTCGCAACGGTGTAGTGCATGATGCTCAGACCGATTTGAACTTACAGCAAGCGTGCTTTTCGAAGCAGTCTTACGATAATGAATTGGGGGAGGTGCGGTACATGACCGGCCGGCTGTCGAGGCAGCATGAATGAGCAACAGCAGTACCAACGTAAGGGAAAAGGGTGCATAAGAGTCAATGACTGTTGTTTCCCGAAAGAGTGGCAGGAGACAGGTGCGTTGAAGGATTAAGGTAGCCGAGCTATGCAGCACCGGTGGAGGGAGAGTTACAGGTGTGGCGTAAGACGGAAAGTCCAAGAAGATTTGAATACGGAAAGGCTTCAGCCACAACCTTAAAAGATGCCCTTTCGAGACTCCTCTGTCCCGGCATCCGTGATGACGGGCTTTCTTTCCGGTGGGAGAAACAACGTGAAGCTGCGGCAAATATACAGAGGATATGTCAGGCATGACGTTCCGGAAGCAAGCGATGGATCGGCATGGCTGACTTGTCCCGTTTGCCAGTCTGTGTGTTCTGCCCAGTCCGAAGCGCAAGCCTTGGACAGGGATGAATATGCAGATTATCAGCTTATTCCTTAGTAATGGGGTGGGTGGAGGAAAGAAAAAAGTAGAAAAGATGAAAAGATATAAAGAAGTAAATATATAAAGATGAAACAGTGAAAAATAATAAAACGATGATTCAAATGAAGAATATTGTATGTTCAAATACATTGAAGGCTTGTTCAAGATCCGAATTTTAAACAAGCCTTTAAGTTCCTTTTCAAGAGTGCTATACTGCTACTTCTTAATAAAGTATTCTATAGCAGAATGCACCAGAATATAATGTGTCGGTGTGCTCCTGCATTGAGATGCATAAGGATTAGGAAAATCAAGTGCAAGGGAGTTATATAGATTTGGAATTTCCTTCTTGATTCTTTTGACAAGCAATCTGTATGAACATGGTCTTGCATATCTCATGAGCTGTTTCCATCGGGTGATGGTAATTTCGGTACAATTTGTTTCGTACATCATAGTATTTCAAGTTTAAGCCTGGGGCGGTAGCCCCAAGCGGATTAAACAACGGATATTTCATTAATTATTAGAAATGTATCATCATTATTGAAGGCAGAAAGTTTGTCATCGGCTTCTGATATGTTATTAAGCCTTATACCGGTCATTTTTGCTATAGCTTCTGCAACCTGCTCAAATGTATCATAGTATTCGATACCCTCTTTCTCACTGTCAACCATATAACGGAATGAATAGAACTGACCTTCTAAATCATTAGTTTCAAAGATTTCGCAACCTGGCTCTTCTGAATAATAAAAAAGCTGAAGGTCGTATTTTTCTGCAATCTTGTCCATCAGTTCCGAACAGGCAACCCAAGCCGTTTCAGTAGTCAACTTCAAAGAAGCCATATCGTTGTCATGGTCTTCTATCTCTTCTTCTATGTAGGATATTTCACCTCTGGCTGGCAATTCTTCTTCAACCTCTGGCAAAAGGCTTTTTTTAATGTAACCGAGCCAATAAGAGTTACCCAAGAATGTAAAAGGTTTGCTTTCCTTTGTTCTGTCAATATCAACAGTATTCTTCAAGTCAGTATATAATCTCTTTATATTATCCTTGTTACCATAAAGTGTATAATCTGTAGTGTTCCAATTTGGCATAGCAGTAAATATTTATTATCGTTATAATGGATGTTTGTTTGTTCCTGTTGAAGTTTGCAGAGCTTAATGCTCTGCAAATGGTATCTTCTTAAGACAGTCCTCAATAGTGTAGCCTTTTGGCAAAGTGTTATCTATCTGGGCTGTTATTCCTTTTATGTTCAGTTCCATAATCTCTGAAAGTCTGACATATCCGAACTCCCACTCAAATATGTGGCAATATCCGAACATAAGCCAGTCATCTCCTTCCTGACTTGCCTCGGTTATAAGCCAGCAGGCTTCAGTAAATGGCATGTGAAATACAGCAATGACTTCGGCGTTTTTGCCTTGTCCGTCTTTAGAATACAATGGGTTGGCATTGAACTTAGCCAAGATGTCTTTTGTAAGTGTTATCATATCGCTTGAATTTTAATGAGTTAAACATCGAATTATTCTTCAGCGAGATTTAGACCTTTTTTTCAGAAAGTTTCCTTTCCCTTGTCTTTTGAATCCGCTGACTTTTTTTTAGAGAATCATTCCCCATCTGAGTTTGAGCCTTTTTTTACGGCTTATCGAGGTTTGGGCGAGTGGAATTAGAAAAGTTTTGAACGAAAAAAATGTTGGGGCAGGCGCAGACAACATCGTTATTTTTTTCAGGGCAAAGGCTGGAAGCCGGAACTCTTTCATTTCCACCACACCCATATACCTTTGCCGTACAAAAAGAAAGGCTCTCTGATGGGGTGAAGGACACAGATATGGGAAGCAGGATGACCGGAGAAAGACCAGGGAAAGGAATGGACAATGAAAAAGGTGTGCAGCATGTACACCGGAACAGACACAAGCTGTCTGTTGCATGGCGAAGATCCGTTTACGGTGCTTCGCTTCGGGTAGGCAATGCGGCTGTACCGGGCACTCATATTATGTCAATTCGTATATCAGGTGGGAGATAAAGGTTGTTAAGGCATAGCCTTAGCTCCGTATCGGAGCATGATGCGGATTGGGATATGTGTGCCTTTCTTGCCCGGCTCTTGCCTGTCTGTAAACCTGTGAGCAGACTGACAAGTGCCGGATGGGAGGCAAGAATACAGCCGGTACCTTAATGGGGTGGTGGGAGAAAGAGAACTGCGTGAACGCAATAACAGACACAAGGCTTCGCCTTACCTTGTGTAGTCCACACCCTGCCAGCATACGGAGCACATCAGCACAGCCGTTGTGCCCCAAGATGCCGGCCGGGTGTGGCATGGGGTAAGCAATGAGTGGAGTGCATGGTCGGAAACGGAGTCTTTGACCATGCCGCGGAACGGATGTCCGCTGCTTCTGTCCGGAGGTGACCATGCAATAGTCACCAGAGAACAAAGGCAACCGGACATACCTTAAAAGGGTGGAGGGAGTATAGTCTGTAACCATACTATTTTCCGCCACGACAATTTTATCGGCTGTTTTTCAGCCGATAAAATCAAAATGTCCGCAAGAAAATATTTTTGTTTTAACATTCGGGTTTATAAAAGCATGGCAGAAGAGCCTTCTTGTCGCAGTCCTTACCATGAAGAATACATTCAAACAAGTGCTTCAGGTAATCCTGAGGGTCTATGTCATTAAGCTTACAGCTTTCTATCAGAGAGAAGATGAATGCCGAGTTTTCTGCCGCTGCCTCACTGCCTATATTCATGCAGTTCTTGAGCAGCAGCTTTACAGGTTTCATCCTTTGCTCACAGAGGTTGTTCGATATTTCCGCCGAACCGTCCTTGAGGATATTTTTCAGGGATTTCCACTAGTTTAACGTATAGTTCACGGCCCTTCTCATCAGTTCGTTAGCCATAAGTTTAGTATCCTGCATCATCATGACCACCTTATGATGGATACGTTCAAGGATAGGTCTCCTGTAAGCTTAAGTCTTTTTTCCTTAATCTGCTCGCCGCTGAGTCTCATTGTGCGGAACAAATCTTCATTTCTGAACATATCACCGATAGGGTCTATTATATCCATCGCAGTTCTGTCTGATGGCAAGGCATCAACCCACAACCTCCTGCAGTGCGTCCAGCATCCTATATGAAGCACCTTTGAGTCTTCCCCATCGTACATTCTGTAAACCGTATATCCGTCAGTGGATATAGATCCCATAAAATGCTCAAGGAAGGTCTTTGCCACATCAGATGCCCTGCTGCCGTTATTGTAATGATAATAAACCAACTTGACATGTTTTGCAAAGAAAGCCCATAAGTACTTTCTCCTGTAAGCCTTACCTTCCGGTGTTTCAACTCCAACGAGTTCGGTCGTCTCATCAACCATAAGGTATTTTGCCTGTTGTACAAACTCCTTGAAGACATCTTCCATAAACTCCCTAAGCCTGGAGATTCCGTTATGGATATAGCTGTTCAGCGTAGTGTTGCTTATGTGGATGCCTTCTCTTGCATGCAGCCTTATCTGTCTGTTCTCAGGCATGCTGAAGTCATATTTCAGGCAAAGAAGACGGGCAAGCAGTTCAGGAGAGAAGATGCCTCCAAGGTTTTTCAAGGGATGCTCCATCGTGCTTGTGAAAGTGCCGTCAGCAAGCTTTACCCTTGCCACCTTGTACACATGCTCCACGTTATGAGCACGCACATGTTCTATAAACCTGTATTCCCAAACATCAGGCATACCGTTGCGGTTCATTAACCTTGCACCGTCAGGAAGTCGGTAATAGTCTTCTATTTCATGAACTACTACCTTATCCACCTTTAGCCTGGTCTTTTCTGCACGTGGTGCAGTTTCCTTTTTCCTTGAAGGCCTACAGTCCTGTGCAGGTATGTTGCCGGAAGAGGTATTGCTGCCGGTTTCGTTACCATCGGACTTATCATCATCACCCTTCTTGTCAGAACCGTCATACTCGGACTTCTCCATTGCAGACTTGTCAATGTTACGGTTGTTCAGCAGCCTTCTTTGCTCAGAGGTACGGCCGAAACGGTGTTTCCTGCTGTCCTCAAGCTGAAGTCTGAGATTGGATATCTCGTTTGCCAGCATCATGTTCACCTCGTCTTTTGCCTCAAGCTGCTTTCTCATAAGTTCCATCTCTTTCCTGTAATGTTCAACCGTAGCCGATTGCTTTTCGAGGGCATCCTTGAGGTCATTTATTGTATCAACCAGAGCCTTGGAGTTCTCTTTATTGGATTCTTCAATTGCCTTAAGCCTCGCAATCAGTTCGTTTACCTGTTTGCGAAGCCCTGCCTTTTCCTCATTCGCCAGACCTAGCTGGCAGCAAAGTAACTCGTATGCTCTTTCATCAATCATGATATAAAGGTACGAAAAATCAGGTAGTTACGCAAACTTTTTACCGTTTATTTTTATATTATTTTATTGATAATCAGTGTATTAATATTTCGGACTAACGTACATCTTGTCAACCACTATGCTTTCCGTAAGATAGGCCATATCCGACCATTGTATCCGGTAGCATTTGGAGACCTCATCAAATACAGGTTTCTTGAATCTACCCATGACTGGACGTTTCTCATAAAGCACATAAAAACCGCGTTCGTAATGAAGTATCTTCACGACCTTGCGGTTACGGGACATGAACATATATACATTGGATGTATCACTCGGATCGAGTGACATCTCTTCCCTTATACTCTCACACAGACGGAAGATACCTTTCCGTAAATCCACATTACCGTTGAACAGGTAATAGTTCAGGTTAGCACTCAGTCCAAGCATATCATCCTATCATTTTATTAAGCAACAGACTCAGGTCAAGAACGGTGGTATTTCTTAGAAACAGTGTTGCGCCGGATGTCAGTTGTAACTTAACCCATTTTATTGGCGGTTCGCCTTCAGGCTGTTTCACGTCCATCTTCACGGTTGGACTGTTGCAAGGCTTGCCGGTTATCTGGACTTTGGCAACCTTGGGTTGTTCAGTCTGAACTACCTTACCTAACTTCTCACTCCACAGCTGGTGACGCTGCCAGTTCATGAACTTGTCGTAATTTACTCCATAATCCGCACAGAACTCCCGAAGATCCTTGGTCTCGCTGCATAACTGGTAGAGGTCATATACCTCTTGGTAGTTTACTTTCTCTTTTGCCATAATCATTGTTCTTAAAGGTTACGGCACAAAGATATGTTAGGTTGCGATGTATGTCAAGGCGGAAAATAGAATGGTTACCAAAACAATTTACAGATAGTAGTTTAAATAGTATTTAATCACTGTTTAAATGCTGCTTAAACAGTGATTAATCATTATTTAAATGCTTCATAATTTAAGCGTATTAAATTGGACTTGTTAATGTGTTTTTCTTTTATATGAGATATTTTGCTAATACCAATTTGTAGATTATATTTGCGAACAAAGGTATTCATATAACAGGACAGAAATGACGCAAAAAACAGTTAATTTGTTTTATTTTCTGTAAAGTTAAAAAGTGTATTCTTATTTTAAAATCACATTTCGTTTTGGAAAACCATCACATTTCGTTTTGCGGTCTTTAATTCTTCAAGAAACAGGTAGGGATGTCTCCTCAGAATTATAGGAATAGATAATAAATATATCGCTGATAAGTGAAATAAAAACGTTTCGTCGTTTTACTTGAAACGCTTCGTCATTCGATATTGAATGACGAAGCGTTTTTTTATAAATTGGTATTCTTAATTCAAATGGTGAAACATTTTTTGTACATTTGTCATAATTTAAATAACTATGTTATGGAGAAACTGATTTTGGAAAGACTTAGACAAGGAGATGAAAAGGCGTTCAGGCATATTTTTGACCGCTATTATACACTCCTTTGCCGCTTTGCAAATCAGATTCTTAACGATGAATCTTTGGCTGAAGAAATAGTTGACGATGCCATATTCTATCTATGGGAACACCGTGCGGATATAGAAATAACACATACCATCAGGGCATATCTGATGAGATCTGTACGCAATCGTTGTCTTAATGAGCTGAACTCACTCTCTCATCGTACGGAGCATAGTTTCTCAACTTATCTTTCCGATGATAATCTTGAGTTTCTTGATACACTTTTTGCCGATGAGACTCATCCTTTGGGAACGCTTATCGAGCAGGAAATGGAGGATGAACTGATGCGCTGTATAAATTCATTGCCAGATGAATGTCGCAAAGTTTTCAAGAAAAGCCGTTTTGAGCAAAAAAAATATGAAGAAATAGCCCAAGAACTGAGTATTTCTGTAAATACGGTTAAATATCACATTAAGAACGCATTAGCATATCTTAATACTCATCTTGCAGAATATCTGAAACTCATTCTGATATATCTTTATTGAAAAATGAAAAAAGTTCATTTTTTCACTACCCTATAAATCTATTATTTTGTCTAACCTATAAAGCCACCAATAGAATATATGGAAAGAAAAGAAATACATAAAGAAGAAATAGACAATCTTATATCTATGTATCTTACTGGAAATATAGATAGTCAGTCTTTGAAGACTCTCACCGCATGGAGTAGGGAGTCAGCAGAGAACAATCTTTATGTAAGGAATAGAATTGAACTTTGGTTCTCATCCGGAGTGGCAGGCAGCACTACTTCCTTTGATAAGGAAAAAGCCTTTGAAAGATTTAAGGCTCGTGTGGAAAAAGCTACTATAGCAGAAGAGCAGAAACAACGATTTACAAAATCCCGCAGCTTGAAGATTTTTTACCGTGTTGCAGCAGCGATACTTATCATATTACTTCCGCTAGCCGGTTATTGGGGCGGAATGGAAACCGTGAAAAGCGGATTTTCAGATATAGTAGTAGAAGCCCCTATGGGAGCAAGAACAAAACTTTATCTTCCCGACGGTACGTTGGTTTGGCTGAATGCCGATTCCAAGATAACCTATTCACAAGGCTTCGGTGTTGAGAATAGAAACCTGGTTCTTGAAGGAGAAGGGTATTTCGAGGTGAAAAAAAATGAGAAAGTTCCTTTTGAAATAAGAACAAAAGAATTGGATTTAACAGTTCTAGGTACGAAATTTAATTTCAGGAATTATGCGGATGATGAAGAGGTTGTTGTAAATCTTCTTGAGGGTAAGGTAAAATTAAAGAACGAATTGATAGCTTCTGATGATATTTATATGTGTCCTAATGAGAAAGCTGTCCTTTCAAAAGAAACAGGTGTTATTGTAAAATCAAAAATGAATGCCTCTAACTCAAATTTGTGGACAAAAGATGAATTGTATTTTGATGAATTATTGCTTGAAGATATCGCTAAACAGTTATCAAGAAGTTTTAATGTAAAAATTGAGGTTGCCGATTCGTTAAGGTACCAACGTTTTTATGGTAGTTTTAAGATAGTTGGTAATTCCATTGAGAAAATATTGGAGACAATTTCATCAACAAACAGGATGAAATATAAATACGAAAACAATAGGTATATAGTTTATTGATACTGAGAATTAATGAACATTATGTCTAACCTTAAAAAGTTGCCTATGATAACATCTACCAGTTAATAAGTATAGATGTCTGTAAAAAATAAAGGAGAATGCGGCCACATTCTCCTCAATAAAATCAGATATCTTATGAAAGACACCATCAATTATAGATTGCAAATCTAGCAAATCTATGTAAATAAGAGAAATAAATTACATAAGTTTAAATCTAAAACCATCTAATTATGAGATATTTCAGTAAGGCTATGTTAGTAGCCTCGGCAGCATTTTGCCTAAATTTATCTGCATATTCTCAAGATATTTCACTGAAAATCAATAATGTAACAGTGAAAGAAGCAATGGAACGCTTAAAGAAAGACACAGGATATTCATTTGTATTTTCATCTAAAGATGTAAATACAAGTAAGCGGGTATCAATATCTGTAAATGATGCAACAATTGAGGATGTTGTAAAACAAATTTTAAAAGGACAGCAAAGTCTGGAATATGAAATTCAGGGTAAGAAAATCATACTTAAAAGAATAACAAATTCACCTTCAAAAAGCCAATCAATTCCGGGTAAAGTAACTGGAAAAGTCCTTGACGTTTTTGGTGAACCCATAATTGGTGCAACAGTTAAGGAAGTAGGAACGACAAATGGAACTATAAGTGATTTAGACGGAAATTTTATTTTGGAGATATCTGATAATTCTGAGTTGGAGGTGTCTTATATAGGATTTAAGGCTCAGAAGTTTCAAAATGTTTCAGGGCAAAATTTGTCAATAGTTTTAAAAGAAGATAATGAAGTATTGGAAGAAGTTGTAGTTGTTGGTTATGGAGTACAGAAAAAAGCAGATTTAACATCCTCTATTGCAACTCTTAATCCTAGTGAAGTTTTAAAGGCGCCAGGTGGAATAGAAAGTGCGCTTCAAGGTAATATTGCTGGTGTAAATGTATCAGGAGGAAAGATTCGTATTCGTGGTACTAGTTCCATTACTGGTGATACAGATCCATTATGGGTTGTTGACGGTGTGATAGGAGGAGAAGTTCCGAATGATGATGAAATTGAAACAATTCAGGTTTTGAAAGATGCGGCTTCGGCTGCAATTTATGGAGTGCGTGGAGCAAATGGTGTAATAGTGGTAACAACCAAAAGAGGTAAGTCAGGAGCTCCGCAGATAAGTTTTAATAGCTATTGGGGAAGTGGTACGCCATCTAAAAAGCTGAAAGTTTTAAATGCTTATGATTATGCTGTCTATGCAAATGAATTATTCTATAATGCAGCAACTCCACAAGCTAGAGAAGATGGTAGTTGGAGAGCCTCTGTCCCTTCAAATAATGCAAATCCAAGTAACCCAATGGCTGAAACAGATTGGTGGGATGAATATTTCTTTAATAATTTCTATCAGAAATATGATTTAGCAGTTAGTGGTGGAAGTGATGTGTTAAATTATAGATTGGGAGCCACTTATACTTCGGATGACAAGAGTGGAGTAGAAAGAAGAAATCAATCACAGAATATTTATGCATATGTACAAGGGACAAAAGGGCGTTTTACCTATGGCGGGCGCTTGCAATTGACATATTCAAATAATAAGAGTACCGCTGATGGATCATTACAGAATATACTTCAGCTACCTCCTAATGAACCTGTTTATGATGAGAATAATAAAGATATTAATGGAGGATATTATCAAACAGGAATGGGAGATGGGTTAGATATTCCTAATCAGGTTTTCTTTATACATGAAGATCGTAATAAAACAAAATCGTATAGAGGTATAGCTAACGTTTTTGGTGAGCTGAAAATATTTGATTGGTTAAAGTTTAAACTTTCTTATACATATTCATATTATTCATCTAATTATCAACGTTTCAGGCCTAAATTTGTTCTAGCCAGTGGTGGCGGAGGTGGTGTCCAGAATTATAATTTGCTTGAAACTACTAATTCAGGAAACTCCCGTCAGCAGGTAGAGGGATTGTTTACTTTTGATAAGGATTTTGGTAATCATAATATTTCTGGTATAGCAGGTCTTTCATCTGAAACATATTATACATATACAAGAGGATTTTCAGGAAGAAGTCAAGAGCAAACAGATTTTGGAGTGGAAAACTTGTTTCAGGATGATGTGTCATCTTCAGGTACTATAACAGAGGAAGCTTATTATTCTGTATTGGCCAGACTGATGTATTCTTATAGTGGCAAATATATGTTTACTGCAAATTTTAGAGCTGACGAAAGTTCTAAATTTGCCAAAGGTAATCGTTGGGGGTATTTCCCTTCGTTTTCTATTGGCTGGAGAATTAGTGAAGAACCATGGATGAAGAAATTGACAGATAATTGGATGACTAATTTAAAAATCAGGGCTACTTTAGGCTGGATTGGTAGTGCTGGTGGTGTAGGAAATTATGCATATCAATCTGTTGTCAATACAGTTGGTTATACATATTCGTTTGGTAAGCAGACTAATAATTCTGTGGATTCTAGTGTTCCGGCTCCTAGGCCTTCTTCTATTGCAAATAGGAATTTAAGTTGGGAAACAACATGTGATATGGGAGTAGGATTTGATTTGGGCGCATTTCGTGATCGTTTGACTATAACTTTTGATTATTATAAAAGAAATGTAAAGGATATGTTGCTTAATGTTCAGTTGCCAAATTCAGTAGGTGCAGGTTCTTCTGTTGTTATGAATGCAGGAAGTATGACAAACTGGGGTATTGAATTACAGGCGACATGGCGTGATAAGGTCGGTGATTTTGAATATTCTGTTTCTCCAAATTTCTCTTTTTATAGAAATAATGTAACAGACTTGGGTAATGCAGAATCACTGGTCGGTGGATTTCTGGATCAATTAGGTACAAATGTAACCAAAACAGTTGTAGGTCAACCGGTCGCCCAGTTTTGGGGATATCGTACAGATGGCCTGTTTAAAACTGATGATGAAGCAATAAATTATGTAAATAGTAAAGGTGAACGTTTACAGCCAAGTGCTGCTGCCGGTGATTTAAAGTTTGTTGATTTAAATAATGATGGAAAGATATCAGAAGAAGATAAAACTTTTATAGGATCATCTATTCCTACTGCATCTGTAGGTCTGAATTTATCTTTTGGTTACAAAGGTTTTGATTTATCGATGTTGTTTCAGGGAGATTTAGGTATAGATGTTTACAACAATTATAAATCTACATTGCTGGCAGGTAAAGCATTACATAATCAGTTGGAAGATATAAAGGATTGTTTTCGTGCCACTGACGTAACATTTACTACCGCTGGAGGAGAAACCATTCATTTGCCTGCTAATACTGATACTGATATTCCGCGTGTTATAAGTGGTGACCCTAATCAAAATTCAAGTAGAGCCAGTGATTATTTTGTAGAAGACGCTTCATATATTCGTTGTAATAATATTACTTTAGGATATAGTTTTAATACAAATGTTTTATCTAAATTAAAAATTATTAGTAGATTAAGAATATATGCAGGTGTTAAAAACCCGTTTACAATAACTGGTTATTCAATGCTTGATCCGCAAGTGCCTAACGGAGGTGCAACATTGGATAGAGGCGTTGATGGAAGGTTCTATACTTTTGTCGGATATTATAGTCAGAGAGAATTTTTTGCAGGAGTCCAATTGTCTTTCTAATTATTTAATTGCTAAAAGTTACAATTATGAGAAGTAAATTTATTAATAAAAATATTGTTTTAGTTTCGCTCTCATGTACATTGTTATCATGTCAACCAAATATGGATTATTATAATCCGGAAGCTGAAACTGTTGATACTTATTATAATTCAAAAGAACATTTGATTTATGCTGTAAATGCAGCATATAATATTCCACAGATCCTACAGTCATGGGGAAGAAATATGCCATATATTCTTAATACTAGAAGTGATGAAGCATTATATACATTTAAAGCTGCTGCTGGTGATCCTACAGTTGTAGAGCTTTCCGGTTATACAGTAAATGCAGCACATGGATTGACCGATGAAATTTATTCTAATTTATATACTTTACAATATACAGCTAACTTGGCTCTAGAGAAGATAGAAGAAAATAAGAATGTTTTTAATCTTGAAAATCAAGAAGATAAGGCTTTATACGAAAGATTGAAGGGTGAAGCATATTTCTTTAGAGGATTGAGTAGGTTTTATTTAGTGTTGCTATTTGGAGATGAAATACCTGATAGAGATTTTGCAGTAAAGAGTGATGAAGATTTTTTTGCCAAGCCAAGTGAAAAGGGGCAAATATATAAGAATATGGTAGATGATTTCAAAAATGCTGCAACGTTATTGCCTACAAGTGATGTATTGTATTCTAATGAGGAGAATCTTGGAAGAGTTGCAAATGGAGCTGCTGTAGCATTTCTTGCCAAGGTATATATGGGTCGCCCAATATTAGATGGAACTGCAGGTCCAGGTTCAGCTGACTGGAAGGCAGCTTATGAAATATTAGACCAGTTAATTCAGACAGAACAATATGATTTGGTAAATGATTATAGAGATAATGCCTCTGAAAGCAATGAGAATAATATAGAATCATTGTATGAAATACAGTTTTGTAAGAGCTTGGAGGCTTCAATACCGATGTCTTTGGATTTAAAGGACGCAGGTCAGAATACGTGGCGTCAGATTTGTATGACAATACCAGATCCGATAGGATGGTGGAATGCAATGCCGTCTTTGGCTCTTTATAATGAATTTGAAAGAGATGAGAATGGAACAATAATTGATCCGAGAGCTTATCAAGGATTGTGGATACCTAATGGAGCGCGTTTTAATTATACAGGTAATTTGGGTGATAAAAGATATGATAACGAATGGATTGATTATAATCAGATGTTCAGCGTACAAGATGATAGTTGGTTAGGTAAATGGTTTGGTGCTCGTAAATATTGTTCAGATGACAATTTGTATCCGGATTTACAGCGTAGTGGAATTAATGAACGTGTTTTAAGGTATGCAGATGTACTTTTAATGTATGCTGAATGTTGTCTGGAACTGGGTGATGAAGAAACAGCTCTAAAGTATATTAATAAAGTTAGAGACCGTGCTAATAATGTATTGCAAAATACTACTGATGCTGATGCAGGACTATTTTATACATATGAAAGAGGCAAATTACCAAAGGCAGAAGATGTAATCAAAGCAAAGCCTGTTCTTGGTGCTGTTTATGATAAAAACAATAATGTAGTATTGCCTGGTGTAGAAATAAATTCTGTACGAAGAATGTTAAAGCATGAGTATTCTGTTGAACTTTTTCTTGAAGGTTGGAGATTTTACAATTTAATGCGTTGGCATAATAATCCTAATGATCCTGACAGTCAAACAATATTGAATTGTTTAATAGATAAATACAAGGTTCAGATAGAACAAACTGGTTTGACAGGTGCTTTACCATTTAATTATGATAAAAATTTACGTTTGCCTATACCGTCAAAGGAATTACAGAATAATCCTTATATGATAGGTAATTCTGCTAATTGACGGATACTTTTTGAAAACTGATATATTTATTTAATAATTTATTTTTTTTATATTATGAAAAATACATTACGATTTTTATTGGGACTTATTGCCTTTTCTCCTTTGATGTCTTTAGCTCAGCAGACATATCCTGCAGGAACAATTGCTAACGAACATAATATCAACGGAGCAGATTATCCTCGTATAGGGAAAGACCGTAGAGTTTATTTTAAAGTCTATGCTCCTGACGCAAAAAAAGTGGAAATAAGTTTTAGGGGTGAAATGACTAAGCAAAATGATGGGTATTGGACACTTGTTTCAAAAGAACCTGAAGTAGTTGGCTTTCATTATTATCAGATAATAATAGATGGTGTTGCTACTGCCGATCCTAATGGAAAGCCATTTTTCGGAATGGGTAAATGGGTTAGTGGTATAGAAATTCCTGAGGAAGGAGTTGATTATTATTCAATAAAAGATGTTCCACATGGCAGAGTTAGTCCGAGCTGGTATTATTCTAATATACGTAAAGAGTGGCGCCGCTGCATAGTATATACTCCTGCAGAATATGATATTAATTCTGACAAAAGATATCCGGTTTTGTATCTACAGCATGGTATGGGAGAGAACGAAACAAGCTGGTCAAATCAGGGTAAAATGAATTTCATAATGGATAATCTTATCTCTGAAGGTAAGTGTAAGCCTATGATAGTGGTGATGGACAATGGCAATATAGAGGTGTTTAAGACAAATGCTGGTGAAACACCAGAGCAGGCTAGAAAGCGCTTTGGAGCAGAGTTCCCGTCCATTCTTGTAAATGAAATCATTCCTCATATAGATAACCATTTCAGGACACTGACAGATAGAGAGAACCGTGCGATGGCCGGTTTGTCATGGGGTGGTCTCCTGACCTTCAATACAACATTGAATAATTTGGATAAATTCGCCTATATAGGAGGATTCAGTGGAGCCGGAAATATTGATATAGAACATCTTGATACAGCTTATAATGGCGTGTTTAAAGATAAAAAGTCATTCAACGAAAAAGTACATGTATTTTTCTTAGGTATAGGTTCTGAAGAACGTCCTGAGAGAACAAAAAACATGAGTGACGGCTTGAAATCGGCAGGAATTAATAATATATATTATGAATCTCCCGGAACAGCTCATGAATTTCTCACATGGCGTAGATGCCTTAAAGAATTTGTACCTTTGCTTTTTAAAGAAAAATAATTGATTGTTTCTATTTGTTTAAGAATATACAGTAATAACCAAATTGTTAAATTAAAAATCTAGTTGAATGAATAAAATTAATTGGAAATTATTTTTATTTTTAGGTTTCCTGTTTGTTGGTATGAACGGTAACTCTCAAAATGATATATCATCTACAGATTTTTCTAACTATTTTTCCCGTTCAACCGATGAAGTGATATATCCTGATAATGATGGATTTATTCGTCGGTGGCTATTGTTGGAGCCGATAAACAAGCCTAACCGTAGTAATACAGTTTTTACTGATAGCTATATACGTAAAGCGTTTACTACTGAGTATTTTTCGTCTCAGTTTAATGGAGTCCCTAAAGATGGAGATAAAGTCAGGGTAGGTGATCAGATTCTTAAATGGCATGCACTTGATAGCAAATTGTTTAATGTAAAACTGTTTCGGTTTGCTTCAAATCTTGACAAACAAGTTTATGGAGTCTTGTTTTGGGCCGTAACGGTATTGAATTGTCCTGATGATATATGTAACGTCAGAATGTCTGTAGGTTCTAATTCGGCTTCTATGTGGTGGCTTAATGGTGAAGAAGCTGTAATTCTTTCTGGTGACAGGAGGATGGTTAAGGACGATTGTATGTCGGGAAGGTTAACTCTAAAGAAAGGTAAAAATATCATAAGAGGCGCTGTCATAAACGGTCCTGGTATGAGTGACTTTTGTTTACGTTTTATTGATGAGAATGGAAATCCTGTTAAAAACATAACTATCACTTATAAATGATTATGAATAAAGAAAATTTATATATCGGTGTTATATCATTATTATCTTTTTTTATTTCTGAAAAAACTTTTTCTCAGGTTGGTGAACCTTATATACATGATCCTTCCACTATAATGGAGTGTGACGGTAAATATTATACTTTTGGAACTGGTGGAGGAGGGCTCATTTCAGAAGACGGATGGACATGGAATAGTGGAGCTGTAAGGCCTGGACGCGGCGCAGCACCAGATGCTATAAAGATTGGTGACAGATATTTAGTTGCATATAGTTCTACAGGAGGTGGTCTTGGAGGTGGGCATAGTGGAGAGGTCCTTACAATGTGGAATAAGACACTTGATCCGAACTCTCCGGATTTTAAGTTTACCGAACCTGTTGTTGTGGCGTCATCAAAAGAGGATGAGGATTGTGATGCCATAGATGCCGGCTTGTTGCTTGATCCAACTGATGGTCGTCTTTGGTTATCGTATGGGACATATTTTGGATTTATCAGGCTTGTAGAATTAGATCCGAATACAGGTAAACGTGTCGAAGGTAATGAGCCTGTAAATATAGCAATAGACTGTGAGGCTACAGATTTGCTTTATCGTGATGGTTGGTATTATCTTTTAGGAACTCACGGTACTTGTTGTGATGGTCCTAATTCTACTTATAATATTGTAGTTGGCAGATCACGTGATGTGAAAGGGCCTTATGTTGATAATATGGGGCGCAAAATGTTAGAAGGTGGAGGAAAAATGGTTATAGCAGCCAGAAATGGAATGGTAGGAGCCGGACATTTCGGCCGTTATATAGAAACTGACGGTGTAGAAAAAATGTCATGTCATTTTGAGGCTGATTTTAAACGTGGTGGTCGCAGCGTATTGGCGATTTATCCTTTATTATGGCGTGATGGATGGCCTGTAGCCGGTGAAATATTCAAGGAGGGTACTTATGAAATAGAGTCAGAACGTAGAGGTTATGCGCTTGAACTTGCCGTTGATTTTATACGTATGGATGCACCTAGATACCGCTTTTGGGAGAAAGTTGAAGAATCGGTTGTACCTTTAAAACCGCAGACACTTGCAGATGTCATTGATACATGGCCAAAAGGTAATATAGGTGTAAGAATAGGAGACTATATGTTCCGTCCACATCAGAAATGGACAATCACAGCCGTACCAGATGCAGGTGGTTATCTTGGTTCTCCATATTATAAGATATTGATAGAAGGGACTAACCGTGCGCTAGCTGCTACTTCGGACGCGGATGTTGTTACTGTTCCGGAATTTACAGGCGCTCCCGAACAGTTGTGGCGTATTGAACAACTTATCGATGGTACTTACCGTATTATGCCAAAAGAAATTCCAGGACTCGATGAAGAATTGGTACTGATATCAGTAGGAGATAGTACTCCATCACTTGGAAAGTTTGATATGAATAGTGATAATTCTAAATGGAATTTCAGAAATTATTGATGAAATATAATACAATGACAAATTAAAATATTTATAAAATGAAAATAGCATATTTATCTTATTTGTTTTTAGTTTTAGGCGTTTCTGGATATGCTCAGGACAAGACTGTTGGATATGAAAAATCTATGTGGGCTGTCCGTAATTCTGAGTATCCTCGTGTAACTTCTGATCATCGTGCTATATTTAAGATTGTGGCTCCTGATGCAAATTCTGTTCAGCTTGATCTTGGCCGTAAATATAACATGAAAAAAAATATAAAAGGTGAATGGGAATGTATAACTGACTCTTTAGGTGCTGGCTTTCATTATTATTCTTTGTTAATAGATGGTGTTGCGGTTAACGATCCTTCCAGTGAGACATTTTATGGATGTGGCCGTATGATGAGTGGTATAGATATACCTTATTCTGATGATGATGTTCGTTTTTCTATATCTAATGTGCCTCATGGTGAGATTAGTATGAAACGTTATTTTTCAAAGATTTCTAATGAATGGAGACGGATTTATGTTTATACTCCTCCTTTTTATAATAAGGATAATAAGGAATATCCAGTATTGTATTTACAGCATGGAGGTGGAGAAGATGAGCGTGGATGGTCTCAACAGGGACTTACTGATATAATATTGGATAATTTGATAGCTAAAGGAGAGGCTATTCCAATGATTATCGTTATGACTGATGGTAATACAAAAGATTTTACTGGGTCATTACTTAATGAGTGTATTCCTTTAGTAGAGAATGCTTATAGGGTAAAGAAAGGTAAGGAACATCGTGCTCTTGCCGGTCTTTCTATGGGAGGAATTCAGACATTGAATACTGTAATAGAAAATCCTGATATGTTTTCTTATGTAGGAGTGTTTAGTTCTGGATGGTTTAGCAATGATAAAAACAAAATGTTTGGTGATGTAGAAAAATATTATAATATGCTTCAGAATGATACAAAAAAATATAATGAAAGCTTTAAGCAGTTCTTTATAACAATGGGTGGTAAGGAAGATATTGCTTATAGTAATTGTCAGAATATGCTAAAACGTTTTGATGAGATTGGTGTGAAATATACATATTTTGAGACTCCAGGTGGTCATACATGGCCTGTATGGAGAGAAAGTTTGTATCGTTTTGCTAAACTTTTGTTTGAATAATAATGAATATATCCACCCATCAATAAATAAGTTGGGTGGATATATTTTTATATACAACTATTGTATGAATAAGTAGCCGTTTTATATTTCTTTCAACTCCCTATAAAGCCTCTGCACCGGCAACCCCATAACATTGAAATAAGATCCATGTATGCCTGACACTCCGATGAAACCAATCCATTCCTGTATGCCGTATGCACCTGCCTTGTCGTAAGGTTTGTAATTGTCTATATAGAAGTCTATTTCTTCGTCTGTCAGGGTGTCGAAAGTAACATCTGATACTGAACAGAAGCTTTTCTGAAATTCGCGTGTGGTGATGCTTACTCCTGTCATTACCTGATGGGTGTGTCCGGACAGGATTTTCAACATTCTTACTGCATCTTCCCTGTCTTTGGGTTTGCCAAGTACTTCACCATTGGCATAGACTATTGTGTCTGCTGTTATTACAAGGTCGTTTCCTGCCATGAACGGGCGGTAGGCGGCAGCTTTTATGCGTGATATGAATTCCGGTATTTCACTTCCTTTCAGATGTGGAGGATAACTGTAAGCATTCGATAAACGGTAAGCATTCGATAAACTACAGTCATTAAATATCTATATAATGATAGCGACTGTTACTATTGGATTCATAGTGACAGTCGCTATAGTTTTGTTGAACCTGTATGTTGACGTTGTGGTT
>NZ_NFKD01000033.1:0-47272 GCF_002160215.1 Bacteroides sp. An19
TTTTGGTCCTTTCCGCTCCTGTTCTTCGTCAGATAGCCCGCTATCTTCCTCATCACAGAAGCGAAAATGCCTCAAAAACTCATCCCAAATCATCGCACGATAAATTCAAAACAGCTTCTCAATCATGTATTGAGAATTATTTTCGTGGACGTTTTTCTGATTTTATGAAAAAGATAGCAGGCTGTCTGACGAACAAATTCAACGAGATAACCATCATTCTCGGAGTCCTTTTCGATAGATATAGAAGATGCCGTTGTATCCATTGTGACACGATGTGCACACGATATGAGACGAACCAAGCTAATACTAACAATCCCAAACAAAGTTCATTACTTGCATTACTTGGTTACAAAAGAGAAAAAAACCGTGATTATTCTTCATTATATTTCCCTGATTTGCTCGGTGTCTCGCTTTTTTGCATTATCTTTGCCTAGTGACTAAAGATGATGTGTATGAAAAAACTGTTTTTATCGATGCTTTTAGGCTGTATCCTTATGCTGAGAATAGTTCCAGCTTTACACGCGCAGCAACCTATGCCCGATTCCAATGGATACATAGTAAAGGTAGGAGATGTAGCACCCGATTTTGAAATGATGCTCACTGACGGCAGCCGAGTAAAACTTTCTGATTTACGCGGCAAAGTGGTGATGCTTCAGTTCACTGCAAGTTGGTGCGGCGTATGCCGCAAGGAAATGCCTTTCATTGAGCGTGACATCTGGCAGAAGCACAAGGACAACGACACATTCGCACTGTATGGCATTGACCGAGACGAACCGCTAGATAAAGTGAAAGCTTTCGTGGAACAGACCCAAGTAACTTATCCAATGGGGCTTGATCCGGATGCCAATATTTTTGCGCTTTACGCAGAGCGTAGTGCTGGCATTACCCGTAACGTGCTGATTGACCAGACGGGCAAGATTGTGTTGATGACCCGCCTCTACAACGAAGACGAGTTTGCGTCATTGTGCAATAAAATAGATGAATTGCTGAAATGAACCGTTTGCGACTGACACTTGTAGCATTGTGCCTGCTGTTGCTCGCACCTGCTTATGCCCAAAAGAAAAATACCCGGCGCGAGCCCTTGTTCGGAAAAGCTAATGCCACTTATCAAGTTACGTCCAACAGTTTGAAGGGAGCTACCTTTTATTTGGTAAGCGGACACGGAGGACCTGATCCGGGATGCATCGGTAAGTATCAAGGCAAGGAACTGCATGAAGACGAGTATGCTTATGACATCATTTTACGGCTGGGACGCGAATTACTAAAACGGGGCGCAAAAGTGCATTTCATCATCCAGGATGCCAAAGACGGCATCCGCAACACAACGATCCTGAAAAATAGCAAGCGTGAAACATGTATGGGAAGACCCATTCCACTAAAGCAGGTAGCACGGTTACAACAACGTTGCGACGCCATCAACCGACTTTACCGCAAGGATAAAAGCAAATACAAACGAGCGATATTCATTCATGTTGACAGCAGGAGCCGTGGCAAGCAGACCGATGTATATTTTTATCATGCCCCCCAAAGTAAATATGGAAAACGACTTGCTACTCAGTTGCACAAAACGTTCAAGGCAAAATACGATCGTCATCAACCCAATCGTGGCTTTGAGGGGACGGTAAGTGCACGTGATTTGTTTGTATTGCGTAATACTATTCCTTACGCTGTCTTTCTGGAATTGGGAAATATCCAAAACGCACAAGACCAAAAACGTCTGGTTATTCCCGATAACCGTCAAGCTTTAGCAAACTGGATTACCGATGCTATTGTAAAAGATTATAAGAAATAATCAGCAGGCGCTAATCAGGAGTTGCAAGCAATTATGTTTCACAAGAGCCAGCACTCCGGTTAGAAGTTATAGTAAGAAGCTGTTTTGAATTTCTCCAAAAAGTTTTTCTTGGCTTGATGTGTTCGTTTTCGTGTGTGCTTTGGGATGAGTTTTTGAGGCATTTTCGCTTCTGTTCTTCGTCAGATAGCCCGCTATCTTCCTCATCACAGAAGCGAAAATGCCTCAAAAACTCATCCCAAATCATCGCACGATAAATTCAAAACAGCTTCTAAGACAAAATTGGTTTGTGAAAAAAGAGGGTGTATCAAATTCCGGCACACCCTCTTTTTATTGAAATACCCTTATGAGAAACAGCTCTTTCTAAAAACCAACACAACCAGCATATAAATCGTCTATGTCCTGGCTCAAGCACATATTTGGGACAATTTGGGACAATATCCGAAAACTTATAATCTGTATCCATAATAATAGGAATTGTCGATAATATTACATATATTTGCATAAACCATGTTCCTTAGACGCTTATGAAAAAAGAAAAACACTTTTTGACAACATGTATTATCGTCTCTTCTTTTTGCCTGCAACCCTTGTCGGCACAAGAAAAAAAACAACATACGGAATCGATTCCCGATTCTGTATTGAACATCGGATATGCACAAGGCAGCCTGATAAACCTTTCAGGTTCGGTAGAACGGATTACCGAACAACAGATGAATAAAGAACAAATCACCAACCCTTTAGAAGCCATCCAAGGACGAGTGGCAGGACTTACCATTCTGAAAAGCAGCAACGGTATGGCTGCACTGGAATCTGTACGTATGCGGGGTACCACTTCACTGACTAGCGGAAACGACCCGCTAATCATTGTCGACGGTGTACTGGGTGACTTAACGATGCTGACATCCATTTACCCAGCCGACATCGAAAGTTTCACCATCCTGAAAGATGCATCAGAAACTGCCCAATATGGTTCTCGGGGAGCTTCGGGAGTCATCAATATTGTCACTAAAAAAGGGACGGCAGGGAAAACACGGATAAATTACAGCGGAAGCTTCGGCATAGCCCACGTCTACCGCCACTTGGACATGCTTTCAGGAACAGAATATCGAAGAGTGGCAACCGAAAACGGTCTGCACTTCCTGGACAAAGGTTATGACACAGACTTCCAAAAGGAAATAGAACAAACCGGATTGCAACAAAATCATAACATTGCATTTTATGGAGGAGGTGAAACATCGAACTATCGTGTCTCACTAGGCTTCCAGAACCGTGAAGGAGTTGTCCGACACGAAAATATGAAACTATTCACCTCGAACATGAATATGAACCAGAAATTATTGGATGGCTTCATTGATTGCGAACTGGGACTGTTCGGCTCAGTAAAGCGTAACCGCACCTTGTTCGATTATCAAAAGACATTCTACTCGGCAGCAACGTTCAACCCTACCTACCCCAACCACAAAAATCCTGAGACAGGAGGATGGGACCAGATAACCACAGCCAGCCAGATAACAAACCCCTTGGCGTGGATGGAAGTGAACAACCAGAATGCCACATCATATTTTAGTGCCCACGCCCGCCTGACCTTCCACCTGTTGAAAGACCTGAAGCTGGTTCTGTTCGGTTCGTACACATACAGTGACAGCGAAGACTCGCAATATCTTCCTACCAGTGTATGGGCACATGGGCAGGCCTACCGAGGCGACCGAAAGTCTGAATCACTTTTGGGAAATCTGATGCTTACCTACCGCAAACACAAAGGAGTGCATTTCTTTGACGCACTGGCACTGGGCGAACTGGAGAAAGATATTTATAAAGGATTTTATACAACCGTGACTAACTTTTCTTCCGATGAAACCGGATTCGATAACCTGCAAGGCGGAGCACTCCGGCCATGGGAAGGCACCGGTTCATATTTCGAAGAACCGCATCTGGTTTCATTCTTGGGACGCGTGAACTATACATTCGACAACCGTTACGTACTGACCCTGAATGCACGTACAGACGCTTCATCCAAATTCGGTAAAAACCATAAATGGGGATTTTTCCCTTCGGCATCCATTGCATGGAACATTTCGGAAGAAGCATTCATGAAACGTTTCCGCTACATAGACAACCTGAAAATACGTATGGGATACGGGCTTGCAGGCAATCAGGCAGGTATCGATTCGTATACCACCATGGCATTAGTCCGTCCTAACGGAATAACACCTACTGGCAATGCCCCATTGGTTACATACGAAAACCTCCGGAACATCAACCCTAACTTAAAATGGGAAGTGAAACGCACGTTCAATGCAGGATTCGATGTGGGATTATACGGCAATCGGCTCCTGCTTTCGGTCAATTACTACAACTCGAAAACCACAGACATGCTTTATTCCTATAATGTAAGCGTACCTCCCTTTGCCAACAACACCTTACTGGCAAATCTGGGTTCCATGCGGAACAGCGGAACAGAAATATCCATAGGCATCACACCACTGAAAACACAAGACATGGAACTGAACATCAACGCAAACATTACTTTCCAACAAAATAAACTCCTCTCGTTAAGCGGCATGTATAACGGAGAATACGTCTCGGCTTCCGAATACACCGCCATCGCCGGATTAAACGGTGCTGGTACACACGGAGGATACAACAACATCGTGTATCAGATTGTAGGACAACCTTTGGGCGTATTTTACTTACCACATTGCGAAGGACTTGCAGCAGACGGAAAAGGAGGATATACTTATCAGATTGCCGACCTGAACGGTGGCGGGGTAAACCTGGAAGATGGCGAAGACCGCTACATAGCCGGACAAGCCATTCCGAAAACGCTATTGGGTTCGAACATCAGTTTCCGCTACAAAAATATAGACATTTCCTTACAGATAAACGGAGCATTCGGACATAAAATATACAACGGGACATCCCTCTCGTATATGAACATGAACAGCCTGCCTGATTACAATGTGCTGGAAAAAGCCCCCAAACAAATGATAAAAGACCAGACCGCTACCGATTACTGGTTGGAAAAAGGCGATTATGTCAACTTCGATTACCTGACTATCGGATGGACCATCCCTCTGAAACATACCCGTTTCCTGAAAGGAGTACGCCTGGCAGGCACTGTCAACAATTTGGGAACCATCAGCAGCTATTCGGGACTGACTCCATTAATTAACTCCAGTTTAGCAGACAACACGCTAGGGGTAGACGACAAACGTACCTATCCGCTTTCGCGCACATACACAATCAGTCTTAGTCTTAACTTCTAATTACGAGCCTTATGAAAAGACAGTATACCTTTATTTTTTTGTTGTTTTCCCTCTTGTTGGGAATGCCTTCGTGCAGCAAGTTTCTGGAAGAAGACCCACGCGATAGCCTTGACGAAGACACCGCTTACGAAACGTTACAAGAGTTATTCCAAAACGGCGTCTTGTCGCTCTATAACCATATCGGCGGATACAACGACAGTCAGGGACTGCAAGGAACCGGACGTGGCGTATACGACCTGAATACTTTCACAACCGATGAAGCCATTATGCCCACACGGGGTGCCGACTGGTTCGATGGAGGATTCTGGCAAGGACTTTACCTGCACCGGTGGGGAGTGAACAACGATGCGATACACGACACATGGGAATACTTGTACGGAGTCATCATTTTGTGCAACAAGTCGCTGAAGAAAATCCAATCGTACGCAGAAAAACATCCAGATGAAGACACCCGTATCTATGCTGCAGAAGTACGGGCACTGAGAGCCATGTTCTATTATTATACCATGGACCTGTTCGGTAATATTCCCCTGCTCTTATCTTCCGACCTACATGTCAGCGACATCGAACAACAAAAGCGAAGTCAAACATTCCGTTTCATCTTCGATGAACTGCAAGATGCAGTTCCTTTCTTAAGTAAAGAACGCAGTAACCAACCAGGCATCTATTACGGAAGAATCACACAGCCAGTAGCATACTTCTTGCTGGCAAAACTGGCATTGAATGCAGAAATCTATGCCGATGACCTCTGGACAGACTCCGACAAGCCAGACGGCAAACAATTATTCTTCGACATAGATGGCAACCGGCTGAACGCATGGGAAACCGTACAATATTATTGCAGGCAGATTACCTCGGCCGGATACAGACTGGAAGCAGACTACACACTCAACTTCGCTATTTTCAACGAATCATCGCAAGAAAACATTTTTGTCATACCGATGGACAAGACACTATATACCAACCAGTTCATCTATCTGTTCCGCTCACGCCATTACAACCATGCCAAAGCGTATGGCTTAGGTGGCGAAAACGGTTCGAGTGCTACCCTCGAAGTATTGGAAACATTCGGATACGATACCCCTGATACAGATCCCCGCTTCGATTTCTGCTATTTTGCCGGTCCGGTAAAAGACCTTGACGGGAATCCGATATTGCTGGATGACGAGCAGACACCTTTGGTCTACGAACCTTGGCAAGTCAGTCTTGACCTGTCTGGAACCGCATACGAACAAACCGCCGGAGCCAGGATGAAAAAATACGAAGTAGACAAAACCGCGCTAAAGGACGGAAAACTAATCAACAACGACATTGTCCTGTTCCGCTATGCCGACGTGTTGCTGATGCAAAGCGAAGCCAAAGTACGCAACGGAGAAGACGGCAATGCCGAACTGAATGAAATACGTAACCGGGCAGGTGCATCGCCACGAACTGCTACCCTTGAGAACCTGCTGGCTGAAAGACAATTGGAATTGGCATGGGAAGGCTGGCGCCGTCAAGACATGATCCGTTTCGGTACTTTCACCCGTCCTTACAGTTTTCGCCCCCAGGTAGAAAACGAAACAAGCGGTTTTACCACCGTATTCCCCATTCCACAAAAAATACTTGGTATGAACAAAGCCATGAAACAGAATCCGGGATACGAATAACAGGTTGGCTTGATATCACAGAAGCAAAATCCTTTGCCCCGAAGCCTGTTGTTACCTAAAAAAAGTTTATCTTTGCAATATCATGGCTATCCAAGTGAATATATACGAACAGTCGAAAGACATCCCGGACCTTCCAGGAACCAATGTTTTTCATTCTACCGAGTTGTTCCAGATATTAGAACAAACTCCCGGTTACCGTCCGGTACTGCTAGTAGCTTGGGAAGGTAATAAAGCAGTAGGCAAACTACTCTGCATTACCCGGCGTAACGCACGGATTACCGGACTATGCAACAAAACGTATGCTTACGGGACAGGCGAATATTTCCACTCGGCTGTGAAAGACGAGACCATTTTCGGCAAATTTCTTTCTTACCTTACGGTACGTTTTCAAGACGATTCGTTCTTTCTGGAATTCCGTAATTTGGAACAATCGCTTTTCGGTTACAAATACTTCCGCCAGAACGGATATTTCCCTGTACGCTGGTTGCGGGTACGCAATTCCATTCATCACACTGCATTAGACAAATGGGCCAGCCCGTCCCGCAAGCGCCAGATCGCACGCGGACTGAAAAACGGAGCCCAAATGGATGTAGTAAACAACCGCAAAGACCTTGAAGAGTTCTTTGCCATGCTGAGAAAATACTATGCTTCGAAAATTCACCGTTTCCTACCCGACCTCCGTTTCTTTATTTCCCTGCTAGAACATCCTACCCGAGATAAACTGGGACAAATATTCGTCATTCGCTACAAAAACAAAATCATCGGCGGCTCTGTCTGCCTTTTTTCGCAAGACACTGCTTACTTACTATTCTCTGCCGGAATGCGGAAAAGCTATCCCCTACTCTATCCTGGCATCTTGGCTGTATGGAAAGCCATGACTTATTCACGCCAACACGGATACAGACATTTCGAATTCATCGAAGCTGGCATTCCTTTCAAAAAATATACATACCGTGACTTCATTCTCCGCTTCGGTGGCAGGCAAATCAGCACACGCCGATGGTTCAGAATCAGATGGAAATGGCTGAATCGGATACTCATTCATTTTTACATATAATCTTAAAAAAACGACTCTATGAATAATTATGTTTACGCAGCAGACAAAAACCGTTATGAATGTGGCATGAAATACCGGCGTGCAGGAAAAAGTGGCATTCTCCTGCCGGAAATATCACTGGGAATGTGGCACAACTTCGGAGACATAGATATCTTTTCGACTTGTAAAAACATCGTCCATTATGCTTTCGACCATGGAATCACACATTTCGACCTAGCAAACAACTACGGTCCCTCAGCAGGCTCGGCAGAAGAAACATTCGGGCAAATCATGCAAAAATCAATGGCACCTTACCGCGATGAACTGTTTATCTCAACAAAAGCCGGACACGACATGTGGCAAGGTCCTTACGGAACCTGGAACTCACGCAAACATCTTATAGCCAGCCTCGACCAAAGCTTAAAACGGATGCATCTGGAATATGTAGATATTTTCTACAGCCACCGCTATGACCCGGAAACACCTTTGGAAGAGACCTTACAAACATTGGTAGACATCATACACCAAGGCAAAGCACTCTACGTAGGTATCTCTAAATACCCGAAAGACAAGGCAGAAGAAGCCTACAACTACCTACAATCGCAGCACATACACTGCCTGTTATATCAAGGAAGATACAATATGTTCGACCGTAAAGTAGAACAAGAAGGCATACTCGACCAAGCACGACAGGCTGGCAGCGGATTTATCGCTTTCTCACCACTTGCTCAAGGACTGTTGACAAACCGCTACCTGAATGGTATCCCCACCGACTCACGCATCGCACGAGGCGGTTTCTTAAAGAAAGAGTCCCTTACCCCTGAAACAATCGGCAAAATAAAAGCTTTAGACAAAATCGCAGCTTCACGTGGACAAACACTGGCTGAAATGGCACTAGCCTGGTTACTGAAAGATGACCTGGTTACTTCGGTCATTATCGGTGCCAGTTCCGTACAGCAATTGCAAGACAATCTAATGTGCTTGAAGAATACAGCATTCAGTTCCGAAGAACTCAAGCAAATAGAACAAATACTTTAAGAAACCGTTTTGAATTTATCGTGCGATGATTTGGAATGAGTTTTTGAAGCATTTCTGCTTCTGCGATGAGGAAGATAGCGGGCTATCTGACGAAGAACAGAAACGGGAAGGATCAAAAAATCACCCAAAGCACACACGAAAATGAATAGAAAAACTTTTTGAAGAAATTCAAAACAGCTTCTTCTAAGGAAATATGAATGGCCGCCATTAGCCAATCCGTCCGAGTCGGAAACGCAGTAGTACTGCATTTGCCGATGAAGTATATATCCGTAGGCGAATGCAGTATATATTCAATCGCGAATGCAGTATATATTCAATCGCGAATGCAGTATATATTCAATCGCGGATGCAGTATATATTCATTTTTCAGGGGTATATATTGGTTGTTGTCGGACATGCATTTTAAGACAAACATATAGTCCATCCGCTGTAAGATTCTTAATCTTATCAGATGAAGTTATCTGCTGCTGAGAAAGAATATAGTTTAGAAGCTGTTTTGGATTTATCGTGCGATGATTTGGGATGAGTTTTTGAGGCATTTTTCGCTTCTGTGATGAGGAAGATAGCGGGCTATCTGACGAAGAACAGGAGCGAAAAGGACCAAAAAATCGCCCAAAGCACACACGAAAACGGATACATCAAGCCAAGAAAAACTTTTTGGAGAAATTCAAAACAGCTTCTTAGAAAGCAGAAGCAGGTGCTTGGGAAATTAAAAGCCCCCCAATTGCATATTCTCGTTTTTTCTTGCATATTCCAACTATTTTTGATAACTTGCCTTTAGAAACCTATAATTACAAGCATGAAAATACTTCATACTGCCGATTTGCACTTGGGACAAATCATTTATCAAAATTATGAACGGAACGATGAGCACGATTGCTTTTTCTCACAATTGGAACGATGGTGCCAAGAAGAACAGCCCGACGCCTTAATCGTAAGTGGGGATGTATTCGATATCCAACAACCTTCGGCTGCCGTCTGGAAATCATTTACCGACCGTTTTGTACGCTTACACCAAGCCTCCCCTACCATGCATCTGGTCATCGTCGCAGGCAATCACGATTCAGCCTCCCGCATCCAATCTAATCATGAGATATGGAAGCTGGCTAATACACACCTTATAGGAACACCGCCACCTGCCGATTTTACATCGGCAGACGAATGGCAAAAAAATTTCATAATCAGTCTGCCGAACGGGTACATTATTGCATTACCTTATATGACTGGCGAACGTACCTCCATGATTCAGTCACTGCTGGACTATGTAAAAGCGGAAAATACTGAAGGGAAGCCAGTTATCATGACAGGACATCTTACTGTCAAAGGAAGTGATATGACAGGACACGACTTCGATATCGGGTACATACGTACCCAAGAAATTGCCAGCTTAGGCACAGGATACGACTACCTGGCACTTGGACACATACATAGACCGCAAACCATCGGACACAGAGATGACAACCAGCAGACAGACGTAACCTACCCTGCCCCTGTCATACGCTATGCAGGCAGTGCCCTGCACGTAAGTAGCGATGAAAACTATCCTCACACCGTCAGTGTCATAGAAATAAAAAGTCATGGAGGCAAGGTACGTATACGGCAATTACGCATCAACGAATTACGTCATTTCTATCTTTTACCTGCCAATGAAACTGCATTTGCCAGTGCCGAAGAAGCACTGAACGGTATCAAACAATTTGCCGAAAAAGGTGGAAGAGGATATATCCGCTTGCAAATGGATTATGCAACATCGTTACCTTCAGATTTCAATCAAATGGTCTACACCATCACCGATGCTTATAACGGTGAATTGCGCTACAATCCGAAAATAAAATGGACAGGAACTTCAGAAAACAACACTGTCGAGGCAACCAAACCCAAATTTGAAGTAGCCGAAATACAACAGATGACAAATCCGGTTCTCTTTATAGAAAAAACCAAACAACAATATCCAGAACTCGACATGGATGAAGTACGTCAGGCATTTGTCGAAATAGAAGCGGAAGTAAAACGTATGGCAGAAGAAAGCAATGCTTCGCGCAAAAAAACAATACAGAATTAACCGCATAAACAGCAGATTCCGAAGTCTGTAAATCATTCATTGCCAGCAAATGCATACCCCATACAAGACTAAAAACTTGATAATCAAATAATCATGAAAATAAAAGAACTACATATCAGGAACATTGCTTCCATAGAGAAAGGTGACATTGATTTTGAAAACGGGTTACGTGATGCCATAAGTGGCGAAACCGCCCCGCTTTTTCTTATCAGCGGAGATACCGGTGCCGGAAAAACTGTAATACTGGATTGTATCTCAATGGCTTTATACAAGAAAACTCCCCGCATAGACGGAGTGGCCAACGCTATGAGAAATGATTATGTCAATGCCGAAGGAGAAACCCTGCGGGTAGCCAGCATCGAGCAATATACCCGCTTAGGAATATCCGAACGTGAAGAATGTTACAGCGAAGTGATATTCGAAGGAAACGATGGAATGAACTACCATGCACGGCTTTCCCTTGGCATGCAGCGAAGCCGTAAACAGCTGAAGCATCGACAGCCTAAATGGGAAGTTAAAAAAGGAGACAACGACTGGATATCCGGCAATACAGAAGTAGCCAACACCATCTTACAGGCAGTAGGACTTACCTTCGAACAATTCGGACGCATGGCCATGCTGGCACAAGGACAATTCGCAACATTCCTTACCGGTAACAAATCCGAACGTGAAGCCATCTTGGAACAACTGACAAATACCGAACGTTTCTCAAAATACGGTGCCGCTATCAAAAACCTCTTCGACAAAGCCCAGGCTATCTACAAGCAAACTCAAACTGAATATGAAACAGAAAAAACACATATTTTAGACAAAGAAGAAAAAGAAAAACTGCTTGCCGAACAATCCAATATAAACACTCAAAAACAGACACTGGAAACAAAAATCCGACTAAACGAACAGCAACTCACTTTAGTCAATACCATCAATCAATGCCGCAAAAACCAAACGTTAGCTCAAGAAGAACTGGAACAACTGCAAAAACGCTTACAAGGGGAAGAATACAAAGCAGACATGAAACTGGTCAAAAACTGGGACAACACCACTGCCCAACGCCAGACACTCGTCAAAATGCAAGAAGCAAAAGTCAAAAGGGAACAATCGTTTTCCCAAGAACCCATGTGCCAACAAATGTTCAACCGACTTTCCGCCGATTTTGCCCAACGCAACCATGACATGTCCCTACTATCCGACAAAACCGAAAAGTTACACCAATGGATAACGGCACATCAAAGTCAAGAAGAAGTGTATAGCAAAACCGGAGAAATCATTCAAAAGATACGACAATATGAAGACACCAACAAAGAAATACAAACCATCGCCAGACAGATAGAAACTGAAACCGCCCGGACAACGACCTTAAAAAACATTGTAGAAAAGACCGCACAGGCAGCAGCAAATACAGATAACGCAATAGCTGACATACAAAAAAACATAGAGACCTTAAGCAAACAGCGTGAAATGCTGAACCCGGTTTTGATAAACCAAAACCTTGAACAGGCAAACATGAGAAATACCAGGTTGAAACAGCTTCAGCAAACCCTACAGAACATGGAGACTGATACAAACAATCTGGAAAAACTTGATAAAGAAATTAAAGGACAAACCGAAAAACTGACCATTTTCCATCAAGCAGTCCAAAAAGCCGAAGAAGCCTATCTGGCTGCTAAAGAAAAAGACGAAAAAGCCAATAACCTGCTCCACACCATGCAAACCAGTCTGGAAGAACACCTTGTCACGTTACGCAAACGTCTCATTGCTGAGCAGGCAGACATCTGTCCCTTGTGTGGACAACACATCAATCACATATATCTTGACGAAGACTTCAAAGCCGTGCTTACCCCTCTTGAAAAAGAGAAAAACATTACAGAGGAAAACCTGTTGAAAGCTACCACAGCATATGATGAAGCAAAAAAAAGATACAACACAGCATCTGGCATGCTCGAAACCCAAAGACACATACTGGCTGAGCAAAAGAATAAAGCCGATGCTACCAAAAAACAGGCACTGACCGTGGCAAAACAATCGGGTCTGGATATAACGAAACCCATAGCACAACAGGTCAACATAGCCATAAACGAAATCGGACAGATCCTCCACCAACTCAAACTGCAACAAAAAGATGCCGAAGAATTACAAAACAAGATTAATCTGTTGCTGAATGAGAAGAAGAAGCTTGAAATCCAAAAAACAACAGCCGATAAAGCCAAAGTCCAGGCAGACAAAGATTTTTATGCCAACGAGCAACATATACATCAATTACACGAACAAAAGAAAGCTGGAGAACGGACCGCAATCAACCTCTTCACTGACTTGAACGCAATATTGGCAAACTGGATGCCCAGTTGGCAACAAGACACCTACAGCACCAAAAATATTCTTTGCCGTGATGCTAACGAATACGCAGATATGAAAAAAAAGTTTGATACAGCTGCACAACAATTACAAACAGCAAAGGCTACAGCAGTCTCCATCGGAAACACAAGAGACAAAATCCTCCATTTACATGCCGGATGGGACACTTCAGCCTCTCCTGCCACTTATCCATGCAGTGACATCAATGATGAATGGACCAGGCTTTATATTGAAATTAATACAATAGCCAAAGACACGTGTGAGTGTACTGCCATTATCACAGCTTGCGAAACCACACTGGGTATATATTACAAGACATCAGGCACAGCCGAATCTGATCTTATTGCCCTCGTTGGAAAAGAAAAAGAAATACCAGAGGCACGCCAACGTCTCAATGACCTCCAGGCAAGTATCACCTCACGACGTGATGCCATTGCCACAATGCAAAGGCAACAGACTGAAGCTATGGAAAAGCTAGGTATCTGTGAAGGACAAGATATCCCAGACCTTACACTGCTACAGGAAGAAAAAAACATACTTGCACTTACCCGTGACCAGCTTGTAAGTGAACAGGCAACTATCTGCAGTAAACTGGAAGAAGACAAACGCAACGAAGATAACTTCAAAAAGATAACAGCAAGACTGGAAGCTGTAAAAAAGAATTTTACAAAATGGGACCGGCTAAATTCCCGCTTTGGAGGAACTCGTTTCCGCACACTCGTACAATCCTATATCCTGCGGCCGTTACTCAACAATGCAAACATCTATCTCGCACAGATTACCGATCGTTACAAGCTGACATGCAGCGAAGAAAACGAACAGCTTTCCATTTTAGTCTTAGACTGTTACAACAAAAACCAAGTGCGCAGCGTAACAGTGCTTTCGGGAGGCGAACGCTTCATGATTTCATTGGCATTATCGCTAGCACTCTCGTCGTTGAACCGTCCGGACATGAATATAGACATTCTGTTTATTGATGAGGGCTTCGGCACACTTGATGAAAAAAGTTTAGACTCTGTCATGTCTACCCTTGAACGACTACAGGAAATTGCAGGACAAAACGGGCGACGTGTCGGCATCATATCGCATCGTGAAGAGTTAGACGAAAGAATCAATGTACAAATCCGTGTCATAAAAAAAGGAGAAGGACGCAGCCGCATCGAATTGAAAGGAACAATGCCTGTCAAGTAAATATCACCATCTGTATGCCGTAAAAAAAACCAGACATGCATCTTTTCTGAAAATAAATCGAAGAAAGATTTCGTTTTTCAGCACATTTTTCTTTTCTTTGTGCAATCAATGCGAATAAATTAAAGAATTTAATACTTTATAAAAAACAACATTTATGAAAATTTCTCACATCGAACACTTGGGCATTGCTGTAAAAAGCATCGAAGAAGCCCTTCCGTATTACGAAAAAGTTCTCGGACTGACCTGCTACAACATAGAGACTGTAGAAGACCAAAAAGTAAAGACCGCTTTCTTGAAATGTGGAGACACCAAAATCGAATTGTTGGAACCGACTAGTCCCGACAGTACCATCGCCAGTTTTATTGAAAAGCGAGGCATGGGCATCCATCACCTTGCATTCGCCATCGAAGACGGAGTGGCCAACGCCTTGGCAGAAGCCGAAGGAGCGGGCATACGACTGATTGACAAGGCACCTCGCAAAGGGGCGGAAAACCTGCAGATTGCTTTCCTGCATCCGAAATCGACGATGGGTGTACTGACTGAATTGTGTGAAAAATAATATTATAGGTACTAGTTGACTAGGTACTAGGCGACTAGGTTCTGAATACATCAGTAAAACAATTTAAAACCTAGCTCCTAGACAACTAAAATCAAACACTAAAACTTAATGCCATGAGTAACCAACTTGAAAAAGTAAAAGAACTGATCGAGCTGCGTGCCCAAGCCCGTCTGGGAGGCGGCGAGAAAGCGATTGAGAAACAACACGCAAAAGGGAAATATACAGCACGCGAACGCATTTCCATGCTGCTCGACGAAGGCAGTTTCGAAGAAATGGACATGTTCGTGAAACACCGTTGCACCAACTTCGGCATGGACAAGAAACAATACTTGGGCGACGGCGTAGTAACCGGATACGGAACCATCGAGGGACGGCTGGTGTATGTCTTTGCACAAGACTTTACCGTATCGGCAGGCTCGCTGTCGGAAACCATGTCGCAAAAGATTTGCAAGGTGATGGATATGGCGATGAAGATGGGCGCACCCGTCATCGGGCTGAACGACTCGGGAGGCGCACGCATCCAGGAAGGCATTAACGCGCTGGCAGGATATGCCGAGATATTCCAGCGCAACATTCTGGCATCGGGCGTGGTGCCGCAAATCTCCGGCATCTTCGGTCCCTGCGCGGGAGGAGCCGTTTACTCTCCTGCCCTGACCGACTTCACCCTGATGATGGAAGGAACGTCGTACATGTTCCTCACCGGGCCGAAAGTAGTGAAGACCGTTACCGGCGAAGACGTGACTCAGGAAAACTTAGGAGGCGCCAGCGTGCACTCTACCCGCTCGGGCGTAACACACTTTACCGCCGCCACTGAAGAAGAAGGATTGGCCCTTATACGCAAGCTTCTGAGCTACATTCCCCAAAACAACCTTGAAGAACCGCCTTACGTGGACTGTACCGACCCGATAGACCGGTTGGAAGACTCATTAAATGAAATCGTCCCCGACAGCCCCAACAAGCCTTACGATATGTATGAGGTAATCGGAGCCATTGTCGACAACGGCGAGTTTCTGGAAGTGCAACGCGACTTCGCCAAAAACATCATCATCGGTTTCGCCCGCTTCAACGGACAGTCGGTGGGCATCGTAGCCAACCAACCCAAATTCCTTGCAGGCGTGCTCGACTGCAACTCCTCACGCAAGGGCGCACGCTTCGTCCGCTTCTGCGACGCGTTCAACATCCCCATCGTGTCACTGGTCGACGTGCCGGGCTTCCTGCCGGGTACCGGACAAGAATACAACGCCGTCATCCTGCACGGAGCCAAACTGCTGTATGCATACGGCGAGGCTACGGTGCCTAAGGTGACCGTCACTCTCCGCAAGTCGTACGGAGGCTCGCACATCGTGATGAGCTGCAAGCAGCTGCGCGGCGACATGAACTACGCATGGCCTACTGCCGAAATCGCCGTCATGGGAGGCGCAGGAGCCGTAGAAGTGCTCTATGCCAAGGAAGCCAAGGAAGCTGCCGACCCGAAAGCCTTTATGGCAGAGAAGGAAGCCGAATATACCAAGTTGTTTGCCAACCCATACAATGCGGCGAAGTACGGGTATATCGACGATGTCATCGAACCGCGCAACACACGTTTCCGCATCATCCGTGCCCTGCAGCAATTGCAAACCAAGAAGCAGACCAATCCGGCAAAGAAACACGGGAACATTCCTTTGTAAATGAGTTTATAAGTTTTTGAGCTTTTAAGTTCTTGAGTTCTTGAGTTTCTCAACTTACAAACTTAAAAACTTAAAGACTCAAGAACTTACAAGCTCAAGAACTTAAGAACTTAAAAACTCAAAAAAACGCGTTTAATTATGAATAAATATATAGCCGGAATATTTTTTACATCCGCCCTGCTGGGAGCATTCAGTTCGTGCACCACGCCGGAAGCCAAGAGTAAAATCGTCATCAACGAAGTGCTGGTAGACAATCAGGAAAACTTTCAGGACGATTACGGCGTGCATAGCGGATGGGTGGAAATATTCAACACCTCTTACAACAGTGTCAACCTTGCCGGATGCTACCTGAAAGTAAGCAGCGAGCCGGGCGACACCCTCTCTTATTTCATTCCGAAGGGCGACGTGCTGACCGCCATCAGCCCGCGCCAGCATGCGTTGTTCTGGGCAGACGGAGCACCGCGCCGAGGCACCTTCCATACCAATTTCGTACTGAGCAAGACGAAAGACAACTGGATAGGGCTGTACGACTCGGGCAAAAAGCTGCTGGACGAAATCGTGGTGCCGGCAGGAGTCCTGAAGACAGACCAGTCGTATGCACGGATAAGCGACGGATCAGACGAATGGGAAGTGAAGGATGACAGCGAAACCAAATACGTCACTCCCAGCACGAACAACCAGACGCTGGAAGGGAACCCGAAGATGGACAAGTTCGAACAGCACGACTCGGCAGGATTCGGCATGACCATCACCGCCATGAGCGTAGTCTTCATCGGGCTTATCCTGCTGTACGTCAGCTTCCGGATTATCGGGAAAATCGCCGTCAAGCTGCGCAAGCGCAACGCCATGAAGGCACACAACATCACCGACAAGCAGGAAGCCAAGGAACGCCGGCTGGGCGAAGCGCCGGGCGACGTGATAGCCGCCATTGCCATGGCGCTGCATGAAGCGCAGGGAAGCGACCACGACGTGGAAGAAACCATCCTGACCATCAGCCGTGTGAAACGGAGCTACTCGCCGTGGAGCTCGAAGATTTATACACTGCGCGAAAATCCTCACAAGAAATAACCCTCTAACGAATAGATAACCATGAAAGAATATAGATACAAAATCAACGGAAACTTATACAAAGTGACCGTAGGAGACATCGAAGAAAACAACGTACACGTAGAAGTAAACGGTACGCCCTACACCGTAGAACTGGAGAAGCCTGCAACCCCGAAAATCAAGCCGGTCATCCGCACGGCTTCCACCACGCCTGCCGCTCCTCCTCCTGCCGTAACCCGCCCCACAGTGTCGCAAGGCAAGTCGGGCATAAAATCTCCGCTGCCCGGAGTCATCCTCGATATCAAGGTAAAGGAAGGCGACACGGTGAAACGCGGACAGACCCTGCTGATACTAGAAGCCATGAAAATGGAAAACGACATCAAGTCGGACCGCGACGGCAAAGTGACTGCCATCAACGTGAGCAAAGGAGAATCTATTCTTGAAGGTACAGACCTTATAATCATCGAATAACTATGGGAGAATTCATCAATTTCTTACAGAGCAACCTGGCTGATTTCTGGACGTATACCGGCTTCTACAATGCCACTTACCAGCATTTCATCATGATAGCCGTCGGTATATTCTTCATTTATCTTGCCGTGGCAAAGGAATTCGAGCCGATGCTGCTGATTCCTATCGGATTCGGTATGCTGATAGGCAACATTCCGTTCAATATGGAAGCCGGACTGCAAGTCGGCATCTACGAACAGGGTTCGGTACTCAACATCTTATACCAAGGCGTGACATCGGGCTGGTATCCGCCGCTCATTTTCCTCGGCATCGGCGCCATGACCGACTTCTCGGCACTGATTTCCAATCCGAAGCTGATGCTTATCGGGGCGGCAGCCCAATTCGGTATCTTCGGTGCCTACATGATTGCCCTCGAATGGGGATTCGACCCCATGCAGGCAGCCGCTATCGGCATCATCGGTGGCGCAGACGGCCCCACTGCCATCTTCCTTTCATCGAAGCTGGCGCCCAACCTGATGGGAGCCATCGCCGTGTCTGCCTACTCCTACATGGCACTGGTGCCGGTTATCCAACCGCCCATCATGCGCCTGCTCACCACCAAGAAAGAGCGTCTCATCCGCATGAAAGCCCCGCGTGCCGTGTCGCATACCGAAAAGGTCCTGTTCCCGATTATGGGTCTGCTGCTGACCTGCTTCCTGGTGCCTTCGGGTCTTCCCCTGCTGGGCATGCTCTTCTTCGGCAACCTGCTGAAGGAAAGCGGCGTGACACGCCGTCTGGCAGAAACTGCACGCGGACCGCTGATTGATACCATCACCATCTTGCTGGGACTGACCGTAGGTGCCTCTACGCAGGCTTCGGAATTCATCACCTGGGATTCACTGAAGATTTTCGGGCTGGGTGCCTTGTCCTTCGTGATAGCCACCGCATCGGGAGTGCTCTTCGTTAAGATATTCAACCTGGTATTGAAGAAAGACAACAAGATTAATCCGCTTATCGGAAATGCCGGCGTATCTGCCGTGCCCGACTCGGCACGCATCTCGCAAATCGTAGGCGCAGAATACGACCCGACCAATTACCTGCTGATGCACGCCATGGGTCCGAACGTAGCCGGTGTCATCGGTTCTGCCGTAGCGGCAGGTATCTTGCTTGGATTCTTAATATAAATGAAGTAACGAAGTATCAGTTGCCAAGGTGAAAAGGCTTTAGAAAACATTTCATTCGAAAAACTATTTAAAACCTTGTCCACCTTGTCAACTGAGACCTCGTCACCTTGTCAAAAACTTGATTTATATCATAAAAACCGCATAAAACCTGTAATTTTAACCCTTTTCTTTCCGCTTGTTTAGAATGAAAACTCTACCTTTGGAGTGCAAAACTAAAACTAAACAAGAATATGTCAGAAAACAAAACTGTAAAGTATCACATTCCCGAACAAGGAATCTACGTGTACGCCCGTACCAGTGAAGGCAAAACAGAAATGATTATCTTGAATAGTACTAACAAAGAGCAAGTTCTGCCGTGCCAACACTACAATGCTTTAACTCGCGATTCTAAAGGAGGAACAATCCTCACTTCCGGTAAAAAAGTGGATTTCACTAAAAATCTTATCATACCAGCAAATCAATCGCTAATTATTGAGTTCAAGTAAAGGACGTTAAAGCTTATTTATTACATACCAACAAAAAAGGTGGAGCATCAGTTTTGTTTCACCTTTTTTGTATTTTACTAAAGCCACTTTACAATATGATACAGACCATACGCCCCGCCATCCTTACCGATATAGACCGCCTGATGAAAATATTTGATACAGCCAGGCACTTTATGACGAGTACCGGAAACCCCAACCAATGGATAAACGGATATCCGCAACGTGAACTGGTTGCTGAAGAAATCAACCAAGGTAATTGTTATGTTTGTGAAAACGAAGAGAATGTCCTTGTCGGTACTTTCTGTTTTGTTCCCAGTCCGGACCCCAACTATGCACATATCGAAAACGGGAAGTGGCTGAATGACGAACCTTACTATGTCATCCATCGTCTGGCATCCGATGGCAGCGAAAAAGGTATCTTTTCCGCCTGCCTTGACTGGTGTACCGCCCGTGCATCCCAACTACGTGCCGACACTCATGCCGACAATAAAGTGATGCAACATCTGTTGGAAAAGCACGGTTTTGTTCGTTGTGGCATTATTTATGTATCCAATGGTACACCACGTATTGCCTACCAACGGAAAGGGTAATTAATGTGCTAATGTAATAATATGAAAATGTGCCAATGTGAAAATGAATTAGCACACTAACTCATTATTACATTAGCACATTTTCATATTTGCACATTATTAAAATCACTTCTGAATCAGATAACGGATGAAAGCATAACCTCCGAATACTTGCAACAACATGCCCGGAATACCTATACGGAAATCCTGAACGGCAGCATAAAAGCCATCGGCAAAGAATGCCCATTCGCCTAACGTACCTACCACCTGATAGAATAAAACTACAGCCAATAGAGCCAGAACCGATACTTTCTGGAAACGATGAGCCATGAATCCGGCACCTGCAGCCAGCAAGACAGATTTCAGCAAAATGGCAGGAAGTACCGCAAGAGCAGGCATACCGAACAATGCCAAATTAATCAATGGCGAAGCGATAGCGGTAAGCAAACCTACCTTCCATCCATATTTATATGCCCCTACCAAGGTAAAGAAATAAATCGGCAACCACGTCATTCCTCCTTGTGGAGCCAAATGAAAAAGCTGAGGCAAAGCAATATTGCCTGCCACGAAAAGCAAAGCCGCAAGATACGTCTTCGAATTCGAATACGATAACGAATAAAGTTTTACTACAGATTCCATAACACTTTAATTTTAATAATTAAATAAATATTCAGGTTTAGAATGTCCGTAATCAGCCTCCCATAATGATGTGCCAAATGAATATATACTTACTTTGCCATTGCAGTTATCTGAAATGGCTTATGAAGTTATCTTCGTTTTCTGTAGGCATGGTATAGCTGAATATGGACATCCATTTTCAGTCTTTCTTCAACTTCTTTTCTACAAAACAGCTAAAACGCCGCAACCCTTCTTCTACCCTGCTGCGCGGACAAGCCAAGTTCCAACGCATAAAGCCTTCACCCGCTTCTCCGTACATCGTACCGGCATTGAGCCACAGCTTTTCCTCGTCCAACAACTGCGTTTCTATTTCTTCTGCATTCAGTGCAAGCACTGAGCAATCCATCCATGCTAAATACGTCCCTTCCAGTTTTATCAACGGGAACTGTGGAAGACGCTCGTTACAGAAATGCTGCATATACTGATAATTGCCTGCAATGTATGCATTCAACTGTTTCAACCATTCAGCTCCTTCTTCACTATAGGCAGCTATCAACGCCGCTACTCCGAACGGATTTACATCACATACCTCATTAATATTGATAGCACGGTCTACTTTCTTACGAAGCTCTTCACTCCACAATACAATGTTGGCAATTTGCAAACCAGCCAGATTGAATGCCTTACTGGGAGATATGCAGGTAGCCGAATGTTGCAGGAATTTCTCGCCCAATGACGCGAAAGGCGTATAGACATATCCCGGCATGACCAGTTCGCAATGTATTTCGTCAGCCACGACAAACACATCGTGACGGAAGCAGATCTCTCCCATACAGCGCAACTCTTCGGGTGTCCATACCCGCCCGGCAGGATTATGCGGATTACATAACAGAAAAAGTTTAACCTTCGGGTCGGAAACCTTTTCTTCCAAGTCGGCATAATCAACACGGTATGTATCTCCTTCACGCAACAAAGGACTTGTCACGATTTCACACCCATTGTTGCGAATGGAAGAAAAGAAACAATTGTATACAGGTGTCTGTACCACGACTTTATCTCCCGGACAAGTCATTGCCTTGATAATGGCAGACAATGCTGGAACGACCCCGATGGTATATTGTATCCATTCACGGTCAATGCTCCATCCATGTTGCCTGGAAAACCAACGGATAATGGCTTCGTAATATGTATCAGGCACCTTTGTATAGCCGAAAATACCGTGCGCCACCCGCTTTTGCAATGCTTCGATAATAACTGGAACCGTCTGGAAATCCATATCAGCCACCCACATTGGAAGCACATCCTCTCCAACAGCCGAATCCCACTTATATGAACCGGTATGACGGCGGTCGGTTAATTCATCGAAATTGTATTTCATTGTCTTCAGTTGTTTTTTCAGTTACAAAGATAGGCAGTTCCATCCATATCCTTGTATCCTGTTTACAGATAATACTACCCATTTTACATAAATTTATCAGTCTATCCTGCGAATCACTTTCGCCGGCACTCCACCAACAATAGTATTGGCTGGTACATCCTTGGTCACCACTGCACCGGCAGCCACGACCGCATTGTCACCGATAGTCACCCCCTGCAAAATCGTGGCATTCGAACCTACCCACACATTCTTACCCAACACGATAGAGGCAGGATAAGTGTTTTTCCTGTCTGTCGGAGCAATGCCATGATTCAGTGTAGCAAATACCACATTATGCCCTATCTGACATCCATCGCCCAACGTTACGCCACCATGATCCTGAAAATGGCAACAGGCATTGATAAACACATGTTTACCGATAGTTATATTTTTCCCGAAATCAGTATAAAAAGGAGGAAATACCCGTAAAGTCGGATCGACAGGTTTTCCAAACAACTCGGATAATAATGCCCGTACTTCGTCAGGCGTATGATAAGCTGCATTCAGACGAAAGGTCACTTTACGCGCTTCGTCACTCATTTCATCCATAAAGCGGCCGATTTCTTCCGTTGCCAATGCTTTACCGGTCTTTACATAAGCCAAAAAGTCTTCCAATTCCATAAGTTTACCTGTATTTTGTTCTACAAATGCAAAAGTAATGAAATATCAAATACCGGATTGTATACGAATTACAGAAATTTTTCTCTAATTTACCGCCAAACATATGTTTAAATCCTGATAAAGTTGTAACTTTGCACCAGCTTTACACAAAAACAAAATGATATGAGTTTCAACATTGAAAGAGAAAAAGGTAAAAAGAGAGTTGTCATTGTAGGAGGAGGATTTGGAGGCCTCAAACTAGCAGACAAGTTGTCTAAATCCAATTTCCAGGTAATCCTGATTGACAAAAACAATTATCACCAGTTTCCGCCACTCATTTACCAGGTGGCATCTGCCGGCATTGAGCCGAGTTCTATCTCGTTTCCTTTCCGGAAAATATTCGGGAAAAAATCTCATGTAAATTACCGTATGGCGGAAGCCCGGCTGATTTTTCCTGAAAAGAACATCCTGCAGACTTCTATCGGTAAAGTAGAATACGATTACTTGATTCTGGCTGCTGGAACCACTTCCAACTTCTTCGGGAACCAGAACATTGAAAAAGAGGCCATTCCGATGAAGACTCTACAAGAAGCAATGGGATTACGCAATGCCCTACTGGGCAACTTTGAACGAAGCGTGACTTGCGCTACCGAACAAGAACGCAGAGAATTGTTGAATATCGTTATTGTCGGTGGAGGAGCTACCGGTGTGGAAATAGCCGGAGCATTGGCTGAGATGAAACGGTATGTGCTTCCGAAAGACTATCCGGACATGAACGAAAACCTGCTGCAAATCTATTTGATAGAGGCAGGCAGCCGCCTGCTGTCGGGTATGGCTCCCGTATCTTCGCAAAAATCGGCAGAATTCTTGCGTGAAATGGGCATCAACGTATGGCTGGACAAAAAAGTGCTGGACTACCGCGACCACAAGGTTATTCTGGAAGATGGGACACAAATACCTACCCGTACTTTCATTTGGGTAAGTGGTGTACGTGCCAATGCTATCGGCAATATGCCATCCAGTTCCATCGGACGCGGAGGACGCATCAAAGTAAATCAATATAATAAAGTTGACGGTTTCGACAACATATTCTGCATCGGCGACCAATGTATCATGAACGGCGACAAGGACTATCCTTACGGACATCCGCAACTTGCACAAGTAGCCATCCAACAAGGAAGCCTACTGGCTGAAAACCTGATTCGCCTGCAGAAAGGAAAAGCCATGAAGCCTTTCCATTACCGCAATCTGGGAAGCATGGCTACCGTAGGCCGCAACAAGGCTGTAGCCGAATTCAGTTCCCTGAAGACCCAAGGTTGGATAGCCTGGTTCTTGTGGCTGGTAGTCCACCTGCGTTCCATCTTAGGAGTACGAAACAAAATCAATGTCCTGCTCAACTGGATGTGGAGCTACATGACCTATGACCATTCACTCCGCCTGATTCTTTATCCGCGCAAAGCTCAAGAAGTCATTGAGCGTGAAAAACGTGAAGCCGAGACCCACTGGGGAGAAGACGAAATGCAACAAAACGCAACTGACGAAAAAAGCCAGTCCAAATAATAAACCAAGGTACAGGAATCAAATATTGATACCCCAACCATTAAACTTGAAACAGACTTGTCTTTCCAAACAGGGAAACCTCGGAAACGACGAGCCTGTTTCGGATAATTATTTATCTTTACACAGTCAGAAACCGATACACTTTATCAGCCAGACATCCTCAAACATTATCCTATATAGTTGAATGCATGAAAACAACTTACCCAACCCGAACAGTCACGATAAACGACATAGACGAACTACGCAATCTGTTCCGCTCTACAATACAGGCCGTAAACATTCAGAATTACACACCTGCAGAAATAGAAGACTGGGCATCATGCGGTGACAGTACAATCCACTGGAAAAATCTGCTATCCACACTCTATTTCCTTGCAGCATTAGATAGTGAAGGACGTATCATTGGCTTCGCTTCTATTCGGGCTGATGGCTATCTGCACTCAATGTTTGTTCACAAGGATTGGCAAAGAAAAGGCATAGCATCCCAGCTCCTGTCAGAAATAGAAGCCTATGCATGCCGTTTCGGTATAACACAAATCACGTCAGAAGTCAGCATTACGGCACGTCCTTTTTTTGAAAAACAAGGCTATAGTGTGGAAAAAAGCCAAAAGAAACGTGCCAAACGGTTGGAAATGATAAACTATGTAATGAAAAAAGAACTATAAAGACCTCTATATGCGAATTTTAAAATCATTGCTTGTTTGGCTTTGCTTCATTCCTGCCGCCATTCTCAATGGTGGTGTACGGCAGTATTGCCTGCATCCCTTGTTGCATCAATGGGCCTTGCCCGTAAGCGGTGTTCTGTTAAGCGGACTTATCATTCTCTTGACATGGCTACTATTACCTCGCGTTGGCATATTGAATCAAAAAGAACGTTATGCCATTGCTTGCCTATGGACGGTCTTGACTATCACTTTCGAACTTATATTCGGAACAAGTACCGGACAAACTTTCCATGAATTGGTATCGGCATACAATCCGATGACAGGTAATTTATGGATACTTGTCGTACTGAGTACTGCCCTTTCACCTGTTATCATAAAAAAAAGTATATGAATTACACCTTAACCATCCTCCGGCAAAGGCTTTCCGGCAAAATTCATGAAAATGATATCCTGGAAATCTGCCATGCCACCCAAGGTACAGATGGCAATGCAGCAAAACTTACACTTTACCGTCTCTTGTTCGACAACAATAAACGGATAGCCGAAAATGCTGCATGGATATTTACACACTTCGATTTACATAATAACGAATGGCTGTATGACAAACAGAATGAACTGATAAACGAAACACTGCATACTGCCAGCAATACAAAACGCCGTCTACTGCTGACGTTGCTGCTGCGACAACCCTTTCCTCCCGAAAACCTCCGCACTGATTTCCTTGATTTCTGTTTCTCGCAGATGCTTAGTCCCCAAACAGCCATCAGTATCAAATCTCTGTGCATGAAACTGACCTACGAACAGTGTAAACATTTTCCGGAATTACGAACAGAATTACGTACGACACTGGAAATGATGGAACCAGACTTTTTACCTGCCGGAGTACGTACTTCACGGAAGAACCTGTTGAAGATACTGCAAAAAGAAAGCAACTGACAAAATTTTCACCCAAATTCGAACTTTACAAATGATGAAACTGCTCCTTTTTATTATACTCTATACCTTTTGCACATTATCCTCGCAAGCCACTCATCCACTGCAAGAACAAATCCAACAAATCACAGCAAACACAGGTGCACACGTGGGTGTAGCACTCATTATCGATGGAAAAGACACCATAACAATAAACAACGATGACCGCTATCCGCTAATGAGCGTAATGAAATATCACCAGGCACTCGCCGTGGCACATTACCTGGACAAGCACCACCTGCCCCTTTCTACCTCTGTCTTCATCCGCAAAGAAGACTTACGACCCGATACTTACAGCCCGTTGCGCGACCGTTATCCGAAAGGGAACATCAGTTTGCCAATCAGCGAATTGCTCACTTATACCCTCCAGTTGAGCGATAACAATGCCTGCGACATTCTGTTCGACTACATAGGCGGTACGGAAGAAACAGACAAGTATCTCCGCACCATCGGATGCGACCAGTTCGCCGTTACAGCCACCGAAGACGACATGCACAAAAATCTGGCTCTATGTTATAATAACTGGAGCACACCACTCTCTACCGCCCGGCTGATGGACAGATTGGCTGCCGAAACTTTGCCGATTGATACCTCATATACCCACTTTATCCGCGAAACCTTACTTGACTGCCAGACAGGAAAGGCACGTCTGCCCTTCCCTTTACAAGGCACCGAAACACGTATCGGACATAAAACCGGCACCTCCGACCAAAACGAACAAGGCGAATGGATAGGAATCAACGATGCCGGTTTCATCCTGCTTCCCAACGGCAAAAGATATACCCTTGTCGTATTCGTGAAGCATTCCAAGCTAAGTTTCGAAGCTACAGAGAGAGTGATAGCCGATATATCAGCGGTTGTCTTCCGTACCCTTCACTGACGCCTCATGAGCCTCCAGCTCGGCACGCGAACGGCTCATTGTCACCAAATAGACACCGCCGAATATCAATAAGATGGAAACTCCTTTTACCCAGTTGAAAGAATCCATTCCCCAGCAAATTGCCACGATGCATGCTACAACAGGCTGTACATAATTGTACATGCCTGCCACTGTAGGACGCAAGTTCTTCTGTCCCACTACCACCAGGATGTAACATAAGAATGTACTCCCTACCACGATGAAGGCAAGCGAACCGATTTCCATCAAGCTCAGCCCAGCCCAGCCCGCGGCAAGCAAATCATTGTACGAAAACGGAAGCAGACAGATGAAAGCATACGTAAACATCCATTTCATCAGCGTGAAAACCGAATACTTGCCTACGAAATTCTTGAACAGCACCAAATATAATGCATAACTCAACTGTGCCATCAATACCAGCAAATCACCCCAGATGCTCTTGTCGCCCGATACAGTTGAAGACGTCCCTGCATGTGAACTGCCCATGATTAGCAACAACGCTCCTGTAGCACCGAAAGCAATACCCAGCACCTTTTTCCCTGTAATCGGCTCTTTCAGGAAAATAGCAGCAAGCACCATCGCCCACAGCGGCATGCTGGTAGTGATAATGGAAGCATCGGCAGGCGAAGTAAGCCCTACCCCGAAGATGAAACATCCTTGATTGAACACAATGGCAAGCAACGAAGCCACAAACAGCTTTGCTAAATCCTTATGTCCCACATGCTCCGGTTTGCGAAAAAATGAAACAATCCAAAACAATACCATCGCGCCAAACACGCGCAAGTCTGTCACGACCAACGGTGTAACCAGTCCACCCAACATAACAAGTTTTGCCAGTGGCGACATCAGCCCCCACATGGCATTGGCACAAAGCATCGCTCCGTGTCCTTTTAGTTTTTGCATTTCCATAACAACATCTTATTAAATCGGATGCAAAAATACATCAGAATTTGAATCGAAAGATAGAAAATACCACAAAATAAATGTACCTTTGCATGGTTATTAATTAAAAATACAGGAAGAATATGCAAATAGAACCTGGCAAACCATACGAACTAAAAGAATCCATAGGAAGATTCTTAGGCATCAAACTGGTGGAAATGAAAGACGGACATGTAAAAGCAACCATGCCCGTAAACGACAATACAGCACGTCCTTGCACCCCTGTCGACATACTGAACGGAGGAGCATCACTGGCTTTCGCTGAAATCGTCAGCGGATATGGTTCGATACACTTGTGCGCTGAAGACGAAGAGCCGGTAGGCATACAGGTCAGCGCCAACCATGTAAGCATGACTCCCGTAGGAGAAGGACGTTACGTGGAAGCTCATGCGAACATTGTACACCGGGGACGCACACAGCATGTATGGAACGTGGACATCATCACTCCCGAGGGCAAACTGGTGTCTACCGCACGTGTTGTCAATCTTATCATAAAGAAACGGCCATGAACCAACCTTCCATTTACATACACAAACTGATAGACAACCTGACACGAAGCACGGTAAACTTTGCCCTCTACCGTCAACCGTGGACTGATATGCCTATATTGGTATTGCAAGAAAGCGGAAACACACAAATCATTGACAGCCTGACTGATTTGAACGGACAACGCGGTTTTCTGTTGGCTCCTTTCCGCCGTACAGAGCAACATCCCATTGTTTTGATTCGCCCAACTCATGTTGAACATGATTGGGAAGCTATCAGCGAAACATTAACCCGTTTGGTGCAGGATCGAACAGACCTCATTCCTACCCAGACCGAATTGCCGTTTTCTAAAACAGCATCTTTCATCACCCAGAAAGCTTCAGATAAAGAATGGGAAAATTATCGTCAAGCATTCGAACGATTCATTGCTCCCTTACAGCAAAAGCAGTTCCAAAAACTGGTATTGTCACGCCGTACTTTTCTGGAATTGCCTGACGGCTTTTCGCCTCTCACCTCTTTTATCAATGCTTGCAATAATTATCCACGCATGATGATTTCCCTTTGCCATACCCCTGAAACTGGTACCTGGCTAGGAAGTACTCCGGAAATCATCCTTAGCGGACATGGTACCCAATGGCATACAGTCTCCCTTGCTGGCACTATGCCCATGCAAGGAGATGTCATACCGACCGACTGGAGTGATAAGAATATACGCGAACAAGCTTTTGTTAGTGACTACATACGTCGTACCATAAAACAGTTTGGAAATAAAATCACTGAAAAAGGTCCTTATCCAGCACGGGCTGGTCAACTGGTGCATTTAAAAACTGATTTCAATTTCATTCTGAAGGATGCCTCACAAGTAGGAAATATCTTGTACGAACTACATCCGACACCGGCAGTATGTGGACTCCCTAAAAACGAAACATACGAATTCATCAACGAAAACGAAGGATACGACCGACGTTATTATGCCGGAATTATCGGTTGGCTTGACCCGGAAGAAGACACTTCACTTTACGTCAATCTGCGCTGTATGAATATTGAAGGTAAAAGAAGTACGCTATATGCCGGAGGAGGTATCCTATCCTCATCCACGCTAGAGTCTGAATGGGAAGAAACACAACAAAAATTAAATACCATGCTAAGTATACTATAATAAAAGAGAAGAAGATGAATAAAAACAGGCTATTGGATATCATAACAAATCGGGTTTTAAACACATCTGCACATTAATAATAATGAATATCCGCAATTAGCCAAGCCACTGAATTGCAAACGCAGTAATACTGCATTTGCCGATAAAGTATATATCCGTAGGCGGATGCAGTATATATTCATTTTTCAGGGGTATGTATTGGCTGTTGGTGGACATGCATTTAATAATAAATACGAACGTACGTATAAATCTGCAACCGCACATATAATTTGCATAAAAAACAGTTGTAGGAAAGCGCACAAAAAGCTATTTGACAAAATAAAAAGCATGTATACTCATAAGAAAAATATATTACAGCTAGCTGCCTTGCTTCGTGCACATGGCATCCGAAGAATTGTACTTTGCCCGGGAAGCCGAGACATCCCGCTGGTACAAACATTCGCCCACATCCCCGATTTTGTATGTTACCCAATGACCGACGAACGAAGTGCCGGCTTCTTTGCCATTGGTCTGGCACTTCACGACAATACGACCGTTGCCGTATGCTGCACATCCGGAAGTGCTTTGCTCAACCTGCATCCAGCAATATCTGAAGCTTATTACCAGCAAGTACCTTTGGTGGTAATCTCCGCCGATCGTCCAGCTGCTTGGATTGGACAAATGGACGGACAAACCTTGCCTCAACCTGGAGTATTCGGCACGCTGGTCAAGAAATCGGTCAACCTACCCGATATTCAGACAGATGAAGAAGAATGGTTCTGCAACCGCCTCATCAACGAAGCTTTACTGGAAACCTGCCATCACGGCAAAGGACCGGTTCATATCAACGTGCCTGTCAGCGAACCATTCTTCCAGTTTCCCGTTACCCAATTGCCTGATGTGCGTGTCATTTCCCGCTATCAGGGTTGGAACAATCAGCTTGCCGACCGTCTCCGGCAATACACCAGACGTATGGTGGTGGCAGGACAGATGAACCGTCGACAAACATTTACCCCCGAACAATATACCACATTATATAAGCATTTCGCTTGGATTGTCGAAAACATCAACAATCCCACCCAGCCCGAACAGGCCATCACACATATCGACCAACTGCTCTATTCAATGGATAACAGCGCACAAGAAACTATGTGTCCCGAATTACTGATTACCTATGGAGGGCATATCATCTCGAAGCGTCTGAAAAAATTCTTACGTCAGCATCCGCCTATGGAGCATTGGCACATAAGTGCTGACGGAAATATAGTCGACCTGTTCGGCTCGCTCAGCACGGTTATCGAAATAGAACCGCACGCATTCTGGCAACAAGTGGTACAGCTACAAAACCTTCCCGGCTCTGATTATCCGCAGACGTGGAGAGCAAAAGTACAGAACCTCGGTCACGCCATTTTCGCCTATTCGCAAATGAAAGCCATCGGCGAGGTTATCCGCAGGCTTCCTAACCCTTGCACACTCCATTTAGCCAACAGCTCGACAGTGCGTTACGCCCAACTGTTCGATTTGCCCACAGGCGTAGAAGTACAGTCGAATCGGGGTGTAAACGGTATCGAAGGTTCTTTATCAACGGCAATCGGATACGCTAGTGTTTCAAACCAGCTGAACTTTATCCTGATAGGCGACCTAAGTTTCTTTTACGATATGAATGCCTTGTGGAATCCGAACTACCGGAACAACGTGCGCATCTTATTGCTGAACAACGAAGGAGGCGAAATCTTCCACGCCCTGCCTGGGCTTTCCTTGGACGAGCACACACACCACTTTGTCATCGGCACACACCATGCATCCGGCAAAGCATGGGCAGAAGACAGGGGATTCGATTACTTATGCACCCACAACGATACCGAGTTGCAGACTGCATTAGACGTATTTACACAGCCTAACCCCACTCCTCACCCACTGTTACTGGAAGTATTTACCGACAAGACCCGCGATACAGATTTATTAAAAGCATATTATCACAAACTGAAACAATAAAACATACGAATTATGGCACAAAGAGAATGGAAAACCATCAAGGAATACAACGATATTCTTTTCGACTTCTACAACGGCATCGCAAAAATCACTATCAATCGCCCCAGATATCGCAATGCATTTACTCCTGATACGACCAACGAAATCAGTAATGCATTGGTCTACTGCCGCGAATGCTCCGACATCCGCGTAGTCGTACTTACCGGAGCTGGTGATAAAGCATTTTGCTCGGGTGGCGACATGCACGTGAAAGGACACGGAGGTTATGTAGGCAGCGATGGAGTACCCCGTCTGAATATCCTTGACGTACAGAAGCAAATCCGCTCCATCCCGAAACCTGTCATTGCCATGGTAAACGGATACGCCATTGGAGGCGGACATGTGCTCCACGTAGTATGCGACTTGAGCATTGCCTCCGAAAACGCAATCTTCGGACAAACCGGTCCACGCGTAGGTAGTTTCGATGCCGGATTCGGCTCTTCTTATCTGGCACGTGTGGTCGGACAAAAGAAAGCGCGCGAAATATGGTTCCTCTGCCGCCAGTATTCAGCTCAAGAAGCATTGGAAATGGGATTAGTCAACAAAGTCGTACCATTCGACCGTCTGGAAGACGAGGTGGTGGAATGGGCAGAAACCATCATGCAGCACAGCCCACTTGCCATTCGGATGATAAAAGCAGGACTGAATGCCGAACTCGACGGACAATCCGGCATTCAGGAACTGGCCGGCGACGCGACAATGCTTTACTATATGACCGAGGAAGCGCAGGAAGGAGGAAAGGCCTTCTTGGAAAAGCGCAAACCCGACTGGTCTAAATACCCGAAACTGCCATAATTATTAAAACACCTCGCTTATGTACACCATAAAAATCATCCCCCGCACTTTGCATTTCAAACAACCTGCCGGGACTTCACGCGGTGTGTACCGCACCCGTAACGTCTGGTACCTGATATTGAAAGATTCAGAAACCGGTAAATACGGCATCGGAGAATGTGCTCCACTGCCAGTACTGAGTTGTGATGACATACCCGATTATGAGGACGTACTGACCTGCCATTGCCTGCAAACGGCCGAGCACGGCATCATCGACTACGAGGCTCTGCGCACTTATCCGTCCATGCTGTTCGGACTGGAAACCGCATTCCGCCACTTACAAGCAGGCTGTCTGCAGTTCTGGGACACTCCTTTTACTAAAGGTAAAGAAGGTATTCCCATCAATGGACTCATCTGGATGGGAAACTTCAATGAGATGTATCATCGTATCGAAGAAAAAATGCATGCAGGATTCCGATGCATCAAGGTAAAAATCGGGGCTATTGATTTCGAACAAGAACTGGAACTGTTGGCTCACATCCGCCGTTACTTCTCACCCGAAGAAATCGAACTGCGGGTAGATGCCAACGGTGCCTTTTCGCCTGATGAAGCTCCAGCCAAACTGGAACAGCTCAGCCATTTCCACTTGCATTCCATCGAACAGCCCATCCGTGCCGGACAATGGGACACACTGGCGAAGCTATGCCAGAACACTCCCATACCAATAGCACTTGATGAAGAATTAATCGGTATAAACCTTCCAGAACAAAAGGCCGAACTGCTTGACCAAATCCGCCCGCAATACATCATCCTAAAGCCGTCACTGCATGGAGGCATGAACGGCTCGGAAGAATGGATACGATTGGCACAAGAAAGAGGGATCGGTTCGTGGGTAACTTCAGCACTCGAATCAAATGTCGGACTGAATAGTATTGCGCAATGGTGTGCTACCATGCATCCTCAAATACCGCAAGGACTGGGCACAGGCATGCTATTCACAGACAACATTCCCTACCCACTTCGCATCAAAGGTGACTGTCTCTGGTATTTGCCCGAACAACCTGAGCCGGACTGGAATGCATACTTCAATTGGCAAGGAAACGAAAAAATATATAATTCATGAATGACTTCAATACAGAAATATCCCGACAAACCATAACCATCAACGGGAAAACTTATACTGCCGATGATGCACGAGCCACAGCAGGTTGCTTCAGCCGGCTGCAAATCCTTTTCCGCAAACCTGCGGAAAGCGACAATTTTCTGGCATCACTGGCAGATTTTCTAACCGAATGGTTCAACGATGAAGATACGGTCAGCGTACACACATCTGGCTCCACCGGCACCCCCAAAAAACTCTATGTGGAAAAACGACGCATGATGAACAGTGCAATGCTGACGGTTTCGTTCCTCCGGCTCCACCATGGTGACACAGCCCTGCTTTGCATGCCACTGAAATACATTGCCGGAAAAATGGTCGTGGTACGTGCCTTGGTGGCCGGTCTTGACCTGATTCCAATCACTCCCTGCGGACATCCTTTCCAACAGCTGGATATTCACCCGACATTTGCTGCCCTGATTCCAATGCAAGTATTCAATTCATTGCAAGTTCCTGAAGAATGCGAACGGATGAAGGCTGTCGACCAACTCATCATCGGCGGAGGAGCCATAGACCCAACTATCGTGCAAGCCCTGCAAACCTTTCCCAATAATATATGGAGCACATATGGCATGACAGAAACCCTTTCACATATCGCACTACGAAAACTGAACGGCAAAGGAGCTTCGGAATGGTACACCCCACTCGAAAACGTCACACTTTCCCAGTCAGACGAAGGAACATTGGTTATTGATGCTCCTTGGGTCTGTCCGGAACGACTCACAACCAACGACATTGTTGTATTTAACGCATCCGGACAATTCCGTGTCATCGGCAGGAAAGACAATACCATCAACACGGGAGGAGTAAAAGTACAAATCGAACAGATAGAAGCAATCCTGCAACCTTTGCTTCCACTACCATTCATGGTAACCTCGGTACCCGATGTCAAGTTCGGCGAACGCGTCGTGCTACTTGTACAAGCCTCTGGCACATCTCTGCCAGACAACGAACAAAAAAAGTTCGACAAGGCTTTCCAATATTTACCAGCTTACTGGGTACCGAAGCAAATCATACTCACCGACAAACTTCCATTGACAGAAACAGGGAAGCCTGACAGAGCAAAAGCCAAAAGAATAGCCAGTGACACCAACACACCATAAGTTTCTATGAACTGCCATACTACCATCCATATCAAAAATATGGTGTGCCGCCGGTGCATCATCATCGTGAACCAGATTTTCCAAAAGCACGGCTTCGAGCCTTCCAGCATCGAACTGGGTACGGTCATACTTGCGCAGCCGCTACCAAAGGAAACAGCCGGCATCATTCGCAAGGAATTGACAGACTGCGGATTCGAATGGATTGACGACAAGCGTACACGCATCATCGAACAAGTACGCACCGCCGTCATTCAATACGTACACCATGATGACCTCCCAGAACAGCAGAACCTGTCCGACTACATCAGCCGTCAATGCCACCGTGATTATAGCTCACTCAGCAAGCTGTTCACCGAAACCAACGGCATTACCATCGAAAAATACTACATTGCTCAAAAAATAGAACGTGTTAAAGAGCTTTTAGTGTACGATGAATTATCTATCAGCGAAATAGCAGACAAGCTACATTATTCCAGTTCAGCCCATCTCAGTTCTCAGTTCCGTTCCGTCACCGGACTTTCGCCCACCCAGTTCAAGCAATTAAAACATCCCAAGCTCAAACCACTGGATGAAGTGTGAATACATCAAAACAAGAAAACTTTTAATAAATGCCCGCAAACAGCCAATATATACCTCTGAAAAATGAATATATACTGCATCCGCGGTTGAATATATACTGCAACTGCGGTTGAATATATACTGCATTCGCCTACGGATATATACTGCATCAGCAAACGCAGTACTACTGCATTTTCAACTTAGCCGGATTGACAAATTACAGGACATCCATAAAACTTTCACAGGAATTTGAAACTCATTGAAAAAGACAGCGAGATACTGCTCTACCCAACAATATCTCGCTAAAATATAGAGCCTGTTACTTTTTTTAAACAGGCTCATAAATTATCAAGAGATGACTATTTACGGAATATCCCTCTCCAAACGACTAAGAAGCTGTTTTGAATTTCTCCAAAAAGTTTTTCTTGGCTTGATGTATCCGTTTTCGTGTGTGCTTTGGGCGATTTTTTGGTCTTTTTCACTCCTGTTCTTCGTCAGATAGCCCGCTATCTTCCTCATCACAGAAGCGAAAATGCCTCAAAAACTCATCCCAAATCATCGCACGATAAATTCAAAACAGCTTCTAAAAACATTAATCGATTTCTTCGTCAGCTTCATAACCGCCCATTTCCCGAAGGGCATTCTTCAGCATCACATATTGCTGGAAGAGATGATTGACAGGAACTTCATGCTGTGTATAGTCGTGCATCGGACTCTTAAGGAAGAAACTCAAGAAACGTTGGATGCCGTAACGTCCGGCACGTGCCGCTAAATCGCTCAACAATACCAAGTCAAGACAAAGTGGAGCTGCAAGAATAGAATCACGGCATAAGAAATTTATCTTGATCTGCATCGGATACCCCATCCATCCGAAGATGTCAATATTATCCCATCCTTCCTTATTGTCATTGCGCGGAGGATAATAATTGATACGTACCTTATGGTAATAGTCCGAATACAAATCCGGCTGATTTTCAGGCATCAGAATAGATTCCAGGGTAGAGAGTTTACTTACTTCCTTAGTATGGAAATTGGCAGGTTCGTCCAAAACCAGTCCATCCCGATTGCCCAAAATATTTGTAGAGAACCACCCCGACAATCCCAGACAACGTGTACCGATAATCGGCGCAAAACCAGATTTCACCAATGTCTGCCCTGTCTTAAAGTCTTTCCCGGCAATAGGCATCTTTGTCTTTTCTGCCATTTCCCACATCGCAGGAATATCCACTGTCGTATTGGGAGCTCCCATAATAAACGGTGCACCTTCGGCAAGAGCCGCATAGGCATAACACATGGATGGAGCAATGTTTTCACGGTCATCATTCTTCATTGCCTGTTCAAAATCAGCCAATGTCCCGTGCACAGATTCGTTCACCGGCACATAAATTTCAGTAGAAGCTGCCCACAATACCACAATGCGGCTGCATCCGTTCGCTTCCTTAAAATCACGTATGTCTTTGCGCAAGGCTTCCATCATATCCCATCGCGTAGCACAATCCTTCACGTTTTTCCCGTCCAGACGTTTGGCATAATTATGGTCGAAAGCTGCTTTCATCGGCACGATTTTCTCCAACTCATCTTTCACCGGATTAATATCCTTTTCCTTTAACACTTCGCAATTGATTGCAGATTCGTATGCATTGGCCGGATATACATCCCATGCGCCAAACACAATGTCATTCAAATCTGCCATCGGGACAATTTCATTATAATGAAGGTATTTCTTATCGTTCCCACGTCCTACACGAATCTTGTCATATTGAGTCATCGAACCAACAGGCTTTGCCAACCCTTTTCTTACCATCAAGACACCTGTAATAAATGTAGTAGCTACAGCTCCTAGACCAACACACAGCACACCTAATTTCCCAGTGGCAGGTTGTACATTCACTTTTCCCATTTTCTAATAAGTTTTTCGGTTTTTATATTAACATTAATAAGGTAATGAATTTTCTTTTCACTTACATTTGCCGCGTAAAGGTAGACTTTTTATCAATAAAATAAATGTCTTTTGCCTTTTTTGTTGCTTATTCAGCAAAAATAGAACATTATTCCTATAAAAACAACCATAGAAATGATAATCTTTCATAGGAAAGCTGCCGGAAAATCTCTTTAATTCACAAAAAAGCACTATCTTTGCCACCGTTTTTTAACTTGAATAACAGTAACGTAACATGAATGACATTTGCTGCATAGGACATATAACACTGGATAAAATAGTCACTCCCAGACAGACAATTTACATGCCTGGAGGCACTTCGTATTATTTTTCACACGGAATCTATCATTTAAACGATTACAAACACTATAAACTGGTAACCTCTTTGGCACCCAGTGAATATAAATCAGCTAACGAATTACGTGATAAAGGCATTGACGTGGAAATCATCCCCAGCCAACATACTGTATATTTTGAAAACAAATACGGAGAGAACCAAAATAATCGTACCCAGCGTGTATTGGCTAAAGCAGACCCTTTTACTGTAGAGAAATTACAACATCTTGAAGCACGTTTCTTCCACCTGGGCAGTCTGCTGTCTGATGACTTTCCTTTGGATGTAATCAAATTTCTCTCTCAGAAAGGAGTGCTTTCAGTAGATGCACAAGGATATTTGCGTGAAGTGCGAGGAGAAAACGTTTATCCGGTGGATTGGAGCGAAAAGAAAGAAGCCTTAAAGTATATAGACATTCTGAAAGTGAATGAACACGAAGCAGCCGTACTTACCGGTTCTTCTGATTATGGCGAGGCTATTCGTCTTTTACATGAATGGGGAGTAAAAGAAGTGTTATTGACTCTAGGCAGTGAAGGTTCATTGATATACGCCGAGAATACATTATTCCGTATTCCTGCCTACCCGCCCAAAGAAGTGGTGGATGCTACAGGATGCGGCGATACTTATATGTTAGGTTACCTTTATATGCGTAATAAAGGAGCATCTTATGCAGAGGCTGGAACATTTGCCGCAGCATTGTCTACCATCAAGCTCGAAAAATCAGGTCCGTTCTGTGGCACAGAACAGGCAGCAGCCGATATTGTATGTACAAGCCATCTAATCCCCGAAATTTTATCGTGCTGAACAAACCGCTTATATACATCCGGCACAGACAGTCACATAAATACAAACAGAGCGGGACCCATAAAGCCGGTTCCGCTTTTTTATGATAAAATTTACATTTTCTATCCCCTCTCTTTTGCTTTTTCCCTGATAATTAATATCTTTGTGATAATTTGTAATAACCTAAAAATTATCACTATGAGTCTAGAAAAAACATTGGTCATTTTAAAACCCAGCGCCGTACAGCGTGGGTTAATCGGAGAAATTACTACACGTTTCGAACGCAAAGGCCTACGGCTTGCAGGTATGAAAATGATGCAGCTCACCGATGATTTACTGAACGAACACTACGCCCATTTGGCAGACAAACCTTTCTTCGGACGCATCAAGCAATCGATGATGGCATCGCCGGTCATAGCTTGCTGCTACGAAGGAGTGGATGCAGTGCAGGTGGTACGCTCTATGACAGGTGCTACCAACGGCCGTAAAGCTACCCCCGGTACGATTCGAGGCGATTACAGCGTAAGTGCACAAGAAAACATCGTGCATACTTCTGATTCTCCGGAGAATGCTATCGTAGAGCTGAACCGCTTCTTCAGACCTGAAGAAATCTTCGACTATAGCCTTCCTGTACAGTCTTATCTAAATTACGAAGGAGAAGAATAACAAGCTGAAAATCAAACTTGTATATACAGAGGTGCAGGAAACCATTAAAAAGCCCTGCACCTCTGTGTATATAGTCAGAGAGATTCTACGCGTTTTATATTTTAAAGCTCATCCAAATCGCTGCCCGTACGCTCCATAATACTCGCGGCTAAACTATCTGCTGCCTGCACAATGGCTACCAACGGGTAAAGCATACGTGCTGTATCATAATTACGCAATTCTTCATAACTGTTCAAGTTCAACCCGAAAGCCCCCATATGCCAACGGATTGCCAGCATTTCATCATCACTCATTTCCAGTCCGTTACAAAGCAGAAGAATCACTGATTTTTCGCCGTGTCCCATCGGAAAACCTTTATAAGTCACCTTGTAACCTTCAGTATCTTCCCACACGCCCAACGCATTCTTGCGTTTCTTCACACTGCGCACATAAATGTCACTCTTGCACACATCGTGCAGCAAGCTGGCAATAATCACATTGTCTCTTCCCACTTCATTTTCCAAACTCGGTTCAAGAACCTTCATCCCTTCCCATATTGCCAAAGCAGCCTTACACGTATTGATGGAATGAAGTACCAAACCACCTTCAGTGTTGAGATGATGCCCTGCAGAGGCAGGAGCTGTAAAAAACCCCAACTCTTCAAGCCCTGTTATTACGTCCTCTACTCCATCACGTCCCGTAGAACGCAACAACTCAACAAATTCTTCCTTATTTTTCTTACTATCCATTTTTCTGCTTTTTCCATTCACAGGTCTCATGCACTGCTCATGCACCAAACCTTTTTATACTTCAATTTAAAATAACCAGCGGTTCACAATTTGCTCCGTCCGGTTCCACAATTCTTGCATCTGCGGATGTCTGACATATTTATCTGATAACGGCTTGGCATGCCCACTCACATTCAATGTACCTGTCCGCTTGCCTGCTTCTTCATCCAACAACAAATGAATGGCAGTAGACGCACCTTGCAGTGGAGTGCGGATAAAGGGACGGAAAAAAATGTCAGTTAACGGATCGAACCATGCATGCATCGTAATAATATCAGTAGAGACAATACCCGGGTCGGCTGCATTGACCACGATTCCTTTGTCACGCACACGCTCTGCCAAGTCTATAGTGAAAAGCATCAATGCCAGCTTGGTATTACTATACACCGGGATACGCCAAAAAGCTCCTTTCCTTCCCCGGTAGAAGAAATCTGGAAAATCCAATTTACCGATGGCATACGTACACGACACCATATTGACTATACGACTACCTTCTCCCATCAATGGCAATAACTTACGAGTCAGCAAATAGTGCCCCATATAGTTCACCTGGACCGTACGTTCATAACCATCTTCCGTACAATGAAAAGCGGTTTCCATTGTACCGGCATTATTCATCAGCAAGCTGACTTGCCCGCCTTCTGCGACCAAAGTATCTGCAAACACTGATACCGAAACAAACGATGCCAGGTCGATGCTACGTACCTCTACCTGCAAATCACCACGCTCACGCAACAATGCCTCACGCACCTCTTCTCCTTTCTCCACCCGCAGGCATGCCATGATAACACGATATCCCGCCATTGCCACGGCACGGGTTATTTCCTGTCCCATTCCACCGTCGGCACCTGTAATCACTGCCAGTTTCCGTGCTTTCATTTTACAGCCTGCCTTTCTTCTATCTGTTCTATCTCTTTTTTCAAACACGGAGGCAATGCTTCATGCAAATGTTGGTGACATGCCATTTCTATGGAATACATCCGGGCTATGCAATAATTGCTGTGACGGCAATTGCAGCGTGCCTGTTCTTCGTCCCGCATCCGGTTTACAAATCCCGGCTCATTCAGCAAGGCACGTCCCATTTGCACTGCCTCGAACCCATAATCAAGTACTTCATCTATTTTTTCCCGTGACACCAGTCCACCTACATAGACCAATGGCATCCGAACTGCCTCGCGGAACTTCAATGCGTCTTCCAAGAAATAGGCTTCCTTAAAAGGTACACTGGGAATCATCCATTTACCTACCAGCCGTACGCCATACTTCAGCCACCAGCAAGTCATGTAATGTGTCATGCTGCGGATAGGCATTTCACCCCGCATCACATACATCGGCGCCTTGCTGACAAAACCTCCGCTCAGCACCAGCGCATGGGCACCCGAATGTTCCAGCCGTTTTGCCACCTGAATAGTCTCGTTCAGTTCCATACCTCCCTTGAAACCATCACGCATATTCATCTTTACCAACACAGCCATATCGTTACCTGCAGCCTTCATCACTTCATCCATCACCATATCCATAAACCGCATCCGGTTCTCAAGCGAACCTCCGTAAATATCCTTGCGGTGATTGGTGGAAGGCGAAAGAAACTGACTGATAAGATAACCGTGACCGGCATGGACCTCTACCGCATCGAAACCTGCCTCACGTGCAAGATTGACCGCATGCCCATAAGCACGTGCCATTTCAGGCAATTCGTCAGCACGAAGCCCACGTACGAAAGTGGGCGAATAAAGATTAAATCCACTGCTTGCCCCTACTGGCAAACAACCGCAAATGCTCTTGTGAGACATATTACCACAATGTCCCAACTGAATACTTGCAGCAGCACCTTCTTTATGCACGGCATTGGTCAGTTCACGCAAGCCCGGTACTATTTCAGGGCGCATCCATAACTGACGGTCAAACGACAAACCGCTTCGGGTAACAGCGGCATATGCCACTGTTGTCATACCTACCCCTCCGGCTGCTACTGACCGATGATAATCGAGCAACATCTGCGAGGGCTTATTTCCCGGACACATGCTTTCGAATGCGGCTGAGCGAATAGTACGGTTGCGCAACGTAAGCGGTCCTATCGTGACCGGAGTAAACAACTTAGAGTCTTTCATACTACTTCTTTTGTTTTTGTTGACAAAATATCAGTTAACAGACTATCGGATAGTCTTGATGACATATACCAAGGCATCTGAGTGTCAACCGAAAAACTAATATATAAAAGGTATAATCCGTTTTCTATTTCCTACGGCTTCGACACCGAACGTTTCACGATATTTATGATAAATAGCATTGGCACGAGGTATCAGATTGGCGGCTGTCCACCACACAAACACCCAAGCTGCTGGAGAAGCGGTAAGCACGGCAAATCCCGTCCACTCCACCAGTTCACCGAAATAATTGGCAGAAGTGACATACTTATACATCCCTTTCTGCGGAAGATAATGCCGGGTATCTCCCGGCTTACGCAAATGACGGATAACATGATCGGAATGCAAGTTAATTCCCATCCCCACCAAGAACAGGATTATCCCCAACAGGGCATTCGGCTGTAACAAGTAACCGGCTCCAATGCCGACAGGCACACTGTCATTGAACCAAAACAATCCTCCTCCCTGCATCATCCCGTTCAGTACATTAAATACGATGCCCATTGCCATAATGGCTACTGGCATACGGCTTTTCCCTGTCATCAGAAAAGGGAAGATAAACGAACGCTGCAAATAATGCAACTGAAACAACGCAAAAAACAAGAACTGAGGCAATGCAAATCCTACCCCGCTCCGTATCCACAAAACAAACATCACCACAAATACAGGTGCCTCCATCAGCATCCACGCTATTTTATTGTCCAGTGACAATCCCCACGATGGAGTGCGAAACATTCCGTATCCTGCCTTTACAAAATAGAGGGCAACAAATACCAGAAAAGCAATGCCCGACATGACTGCCAGAAAAAGATGAAAAATTTCCTGATCCATAGACTATATCATTAAAACGAGGTAAAGATACGTCAAAACCGTGAAATAAAACACAGAAACGTAAGAAAACCTACAAAAGCAGATAAACAAACAAGTTTTTCATTAAATCTGACATTCTTATCAAGGATGAAGTATGTGCATTGCAATGTCAAGATATCGTGTCATATCAGTCGTAAAAGGTCCATCGTACACATCACAACGTTTACGTCCCAAACGAACCACTACCGCATTTTCTGAAGGTATCGCATAAACATATTGTCCCAGCATGCCCCGCATACAAGGAATGGTTTCGCCCCGATAGGGTATCAACCATAACTGCAAGCCATAATAACTGAGCGAATCTCTTCCCCACTGGTCTTTCAGGTAAGAAGCAGGACGCAGCATCTCGTCCATATATCTTTGCGACACGAGCTGTTTTCCACGCCATTTACCTTGCTGAAGCAACAGGCTTCCGAGACGCGCCGCATCGCGTGCCGTCGTATGAAAACAACAGAATGCTTTTTCATCACCGTCACGTTTATCCAACAACCAATAAGCATCTTTTTCCGCTTGCATCGGCTTCCACAACTTTTCCTCAGCATACCGGCTCAACGTTTCTCCCGTTGCAGCTTCAAGCACGAACGCCAGAAGCTGCGTCTCACCACTGCGGTATGAGAATTGTATACCAGGCCGGTCTTTTACCTCCAACCCGGTAACCAGTTCGTACAAATCATTTCCATAATAACCGTGGGTAGTAACCGAAAACAGCGAAGCGTATGATTCGTCCCATGCCATTCCCCCACTCATTGTAAGCAAATCACGTAGCGTAACATCCGCTTGCATACCTTTATTATATATAGGTATATAGTCCGAAACCTTGTCATCAAGACTATGTATTTTCCCTTCATCGAATGCTATTCCTACCAACAAGCCCACGATGGTTTTGGTTGCCGAATAAAGATTGGAAGTCAGAGTGTCATTCCATCCGTCGCGATAATCCTCAAAAAGGATACTGTCCCGACGGACGACAAGAAAGGATACTGTATGCAAACTATCAAGATAAGCTGCATCCTTTTCCGAAAGCTGATGCTGATTATACGCTTCTGCTTGAGGCCATAACCATACGCTGTCTGCATCGTGATGCACGACATGACGGTGAAAAGTCTCCAAGTCATCAATAACAGGCATCAGATGAATAAGAGCCTGACGGGCATAGTAAGGCAACGACAAATAAGAAATGACCAGCACCAAAACAATGCCGGCACTGATGCAAATGGTTTTCTTTTGCTTGGTCATATGGATTCTTTCGATAAATTTTCTGGCAAGAAAGATAAACATTTTCTTTGAAAGATGTAAGCGATAAGACATATATTCCAAAAAAACTTATAACTTTGCCATTGGTTAGTATAAGTATTTACAAACAATTTAATTATTTATTGTATGATGAAAAAGCTTTTATTTTTGAGCGTGTTGCTGATAGCCATTTCTGCTTCCGCACGCGACAAAGATTTCCACATTTATCTCTGCCTGGGACAGTCGAATATGGAAGGTAATGCTAAGTTTGAGCCCCAGGACACTTGCAATATCAGCAACCGTTTCCTGCTGATGTCTGCTGTCGATTGCCCTGAACTGAACAGAGTAAAAGGGCATTGGTATCGTGCCGTACCCCCTTTGTGCCGATGCCATACGGGACTGACTCCTGCCGATTACTTTGGTCGGACATTAGTAAACAATCTGCCCGAAAAAATACGTATAGGTATTGTACATGTGGCCATCGGAGGCTGTCGTATCGAATTGTTCGACAAGGATAACTACCAATCGTATGTAGATTCATCACCCGAATGGTTAAAAAACATGGTAAAAGAATATGATGGCAACCCTTACGCGCGTTTAGTGGAAATGGCACGTCTGGCACAAAAAGACGGAGTCATCAAAGGCATATTGCTGCATCAAGGAGAATCGAACACGGGCGACCCCGATTGGCCAGACAAAGTAAAGCTGGTTTACGAAAACCTGCTTTCCGACCTTCACCTGAAAGCGAAAAACGTTCCCTTGCTTGCTGGTGAAGTGGTCAATGCTGACCAAAACGGGAAATGTGCCTCGATGAATGCCATTATCGACACTTTGCCCCGCACCATTCCTACTGCACATATCATCCCGTCGGCAGGTTGTCCTGCCGCCAAAGATAGTTTGCATTTCACGGCACAAGGCTACCGGATGCTTGGTACACGCTATGCCATCCAAATGCTGAAGCTATTGGGCATAGACAAGTCTGATGATAAAAACTTGCTTGATTTTGCCTATCCGGATGCCAATCAACAAAAACTAATCCGCAAAGAAGACTAAGAAGCTGTTTTGAATTTCTCCAAAAAGTTTTTCTTGGCTTGATGTATCCGTTTTCGTGTGTGCTTTGGGAGAAATTCAAAACAGTTTCTTCTCATATTCTATCAAGCTCTTATCTTTCAAAAGACAAATTGTACAACCGCCTTGATAAGAAGATAATGTCCTTTCCATGCAAGATTAATAATCTTACACGAAACAACTTATATATCGTTGCAACTATCTGAAAATAGCGATGCAGATATAAATACCTGCAGATATAAATATCCCCCGCGAGCCATAAAATATCTTGTCCGGCTTGCGGGGTAATGATTTTATTTATATCTTGGCACGATTTTTTTACAAACCCCTAAAACAAGAATTATGCAGACAGTTATCAAACTTTTTATCTTTGCAGCGATATATGTCATTGGCATCGTCAATCTGGCAAAAACCAATACCGTATGGACGGGCGACCTGAGTTACCGCCTCATCCACCTGCTACTGTTCATCACCAGTGTACTTGCACTTATCAGCCGCATGCGGCCCAAAGCCGGTCAAACCCCCCATCCGCTTTACCCCGTGGCACGCTGGTGTTTCATCATCGTATGCTTATTTTATGCCCTCACCTATTTGTCTGCCATCTTCATAACCGACTTGCCTTTGCTCCTCAAATGATGTCTACGCAGTGGAAGAGTATACTAAAAAAACGGCGTGACAGCATTGTCTGTATGTTCATTTTAGGACAGGCGTTTGGCGATGCCTCAGTTTGAATGAACTACAGACAGGCCTCACGCCTTTTTTATGAGTCCCCAATACAGCCCCTCATCGAGAACATGCTTTTTCACATAGCCATTCCCCTATCACGGAGTTGCTGAATATATCTTTACTTAGAGAGGGTGATACGCTGTGAAAGCATTTTCCGTGCATAAAACCACACCACGACATATGCCACCCAAGGCACTACGAACGCCCAAACCATGGAGTCGGTATGGTCTGCCACCACTCCCATCAGCAACGGACCTACCACACCTCCCACAGGCGACATCATCAGGAAAGAAGAGGCACGCTTGGTATGGATGCCCAGCCCTTTCAGTGAAAGAGCAAAGATAGTGGGGAACATAATCGCCTCGAACGCATACCCACACAGCAGGGCGATGAGAGAAACGATACCAAGGTCGAACAATACCACCGTAGTTGTCAGTACCGTACCCGTAGTACACCAGAACAACATCCGTTCGGCACTGACACGCTGCATAATCCAGCTTCCGGAGAAACGCCCCAACATAAACAGTCCCAGCCCGCCGAAAGAAAGAACCAGCGAAGCATAACGGGCGTCCATCCACCGCTGTTCTACCACGTAATTGATAAAGAAACTATTGATGGAGATTTCCGCCACCTCATAAGCGAACAAAGCTATCAACCCGAAGATAAACAGCCGGTGCGACCATAGCCCCACCCGATGTCCTTCTTTGTCCACCTCTGCCTCATGCCTGATTTCGGGAAGTTTTACCCGCAAGAATATACTTGCCACAAAAAGCACCAATATCCCCATGCAAGCATAAGGAAAAGCTACGCTGTTGGGATGTTCTTTGGTTTCGGAAAAAAGGAACCAACCCACCAACAACGGTGCACAGATACACCCCAGTCCGTTGAACGACTGAGCAAAGTTCAAACGGCTCGCCGCCGTTTCTTTTGCACCCAGTTCGGTGACATAAGGATTGGCTGCCGTTTCCAGGAAAGTCAGTCCGCAACCGATAACGAACAAAGCGAAGAGAAAAGCATTGAACGAAACAAAATATTGTCCGGGAATGAACAACAATGACCCTATGCCATAAAGCAGCAAGCCGAACACTACCCCGCTCCGGTATCCGAACCGGTTGATGAATAATCCGGCCGGGATAGCCATTACGAAATATCCCATATACATCATTGCCTGAATCAATGCCGAATGAGTCTTCGAAATGTCCAGCATCTCCTGGAAATGTTTGTTTAATACGTCCAATATGGCGTGGGCAAATCCCCACAAGAAAAAAAGTGAAGTCAATAGGACGAAAGGCAGGAAATACTGCTTGTCGACCAATACAGTCCGTTGTTTATCCATGGATATCTTTATTCAATAGTTAGTTATAAAATTATTATTTGTAAATATTTTTACGCTGCCCTATAGGCAGCTATATCAATGAGTTCTTTGACAAGTTTAGCATTTATCTTCTTGTTTGGTCTTGTGCCAGAC